>NZ_CAWMDN010000160.1:0-45642 GCF_963866575.1 Aeromonas sp. L_1B5_3 | reverse complement strand
AGTGAATTCGTTCTGGCAACCCCTCTCCTGCAATAAAATTGCAAAAAACTGCTCTTTTTTAGTTATTCATATCCAGCCACAGCTTTTATACAAACTTATCCACAGAAACAGCCTTCAGGTTGTTAGAATGGCCGAAAACAAGGAGGCCAAGATGGACTTGCGACTGAGACCCTACAAAGGAAAACGCCCACAACTGGGCAAGCGAGTATATGTAGACCCCTGCGCCACCCTGGTGGGCGATATCGAGCTGGGTGACGATGCCAGCATCTGGCCCATGGTGGCGGCACGGGGGGATGTGAACCATATCCGTATCGGCGCCCGCAGCAATATTCAGGACGGCACGGTACTGCACCTGACCCGCAAGAGCGCCAGCAATCCGATCGGCTATCCGCTGCTGATCGGTGAGGATGTCACGGTCGGTCACAAGGCTATGCTGCACGGCTGCACCATCGGCAACCGGGTGCTGGTCGGTATGGGTGCCATTCTGCTTGATGGCGTCGTGGTTGAAGATGATGTGATGATCGGCGCAGGTTCGCTGGTACCACCGGGCAAGCGACTCGAATCGGGCTTTCTATATATAGGTAATCCCGTCAAACAGGCTCGTCCGCTCAAACCCGCCGAGGTCGCCTTCCTCAAAACCTCGGCGGACAACTATGTCCTGCTCAAGGATGAGTATCTGCAAGAGACCTGATAGAGCTGCCAGAAACAGGAAGCCCGGCATGATACCGGGCTTCTGCTTCTTATATAGCTATATAGCAGTGCAAAACGGCTGACCGGAGATCAGTGGGCCTGATCCCAGTTGTCGCCGGTGCCCGCCTCCACCACCAGCGGCACATCCAGTTCAGCTGCGGCAGACATCTTCTCCTTGATGATGGCGATGTACTCCTCCAGCTTCTCTTCGCGGATCTCGAACACCAGTTCATCGTGTACCTGCATCAGCATGCGGATCGACTCATCTTCAATCCCGCGGATCCAGCTGTCCACGTTGATCATGGCGCGCTTGATGATGTCGGCAGCCGTACCCTGCATGGGCGCGTTGATGGCGGCCCGTTCGGCTGCCTTGCGCAGACCGGCGTTGCGCGACTTGATATCCGGCAGATAGAGGCGACGGCCAAACAGGGTCTCGACATAACCCTGGGCTTCCGCCTGCTGACGGGTACGCTCCATATACTCCAGTACGCCCGGATAGCGCTCGAAGTAGAGATCCATGTACTTCTGCGCCTCGGCACGGCCGATACCCAACTGCTTGGCCAGACCAAAGGCACTCATGCCGTAGATAAGGCCGAAGTTGATCGCCTTGGCGCTGCGGCGCATGTCGGTGGTGACCGCATCGAGCTCCACGCCAAATACCTCGGCGGCGGTCGCCTTGTGGATGTCCTTGCCCTCGGCAAAGGCGGTCAGTAGCCCCTTGTCACCGGAAAGGTGCGCCATGATGCGCAACTCGATCTGGGAGTAGTCTGCCGCCACCAGCTTGTAACCGGCGCACGGGATAAAGGCCTGACGGATCCGGCGCCCCTGTTCGTTGCGTACCGGGATGTTCTGCAGGTTGGGATCGGTGGAGGAGAGTCGACCGGTTGCCGCCACTGCCTGATGATAGGAGGTGTGTACCCGTCCGGTCTGCGGCTTGATCATCAGCGGCAGCTTGTCGGTGTAGGTGGACTTCAGTTTGGCCAACCCACGGTGCTCCATCAGGAGGCGCGGCAGCTCATAGGTCTCAGCCAGCTCGGCCAGCACCTCTTCCGCTGTGGATGGCGCACCCTTGGGGGTCTTTTTGATGATCGGCAGCCCCAGCTTGGTGAAGAGGATCTCCCCCAGCTGCTTGGGCGAGGAGAGGTTGAACTCCTGCCCGGCCAGCTCGTGAGCCTGTTTCTCCAGCTCTGCCAGACGCACTTCGATCTCCTGACTCTGCTGATGCAGCAGCTTGGGTTCGATAGTGGTACCGAGTCGCTCCATTCGCGCCAGAACCGGCAACAGGGGCAATTCGATCTCACTGAATACTTTGGCGAGGCCCGGCTCGGTAGAGAGCTTGCCCCACAGCGCCTGATGCAGACGCAGGGTGATGTCGGCATCTTCCGCTGCGTAAGGAGCCGCCTGCTCCAGCTCGATCTGGTTGAAGGTGAGCTGCTTGACCCCCTTGCCGGCGATGTCCTCGAACGAGATGGTCTCGGCGTTCAGATACTTGCGAGCCAGTGAATCCATGTCGTGACGGCTGGCAATGGAGTTGAGCACATAGGACTCGAGCATGGTGTCGTAGGCGATACCCTGCAGCTCGATGCCGTGATTGAGCAGCACGTTGCGGTCGTACTTGAGGTTCTGCCCAACCTTGAGGCGGGCCGGATCTTCCAGCAGCGGCTTGAGCTTGCCGAGTACCACGGCCTCGGTCAGCTGGACCGGCGCCCCCAGATAGTCGTGGCCGAAGGGCACGTAGGCTGCCTTGCCCGGCTCGATGGCAAAGGAGACGCCAACGACCCGCGCTTCCATATAGTCGAGACTGGTGGTCTCGGTGTCGAAGGCAAACAGCGGAGCCGCCTGCAGACGGGCCAGCCAGTCGTCGAATTCGGCCTCGTCCAGAATGCAGCGATAGTCGGTCTCGATGGCAGATACCGGGGCGACACCTTCATCATCACCTTCGGCTTCGCTCTCATCAGCGTCGCCGGATTCCAGCTCTTTGATCAGGTTGCGCAGCTCGTACTCGCGATAGACCGCCAGCAGAGCCTCCTTGTCGATGGGGCCGAGCTGCAGCTCTTCCAGACTCTGCTCCAGCGCCACGTCGGTCTTGATGGTGGCCAGCACATAGGAGAGGCGCACCTGCTCCTCCTGCTCGCGGAACTTGTCGGCGAACGCCTTGGAGCCACGGAAACCGAGCGCAGCCACCTTGTCGAGGTTGGCGGCGATCTCGTCGATGCTGCCGATCCCCTGCAGCAGGGCCAGTGCGGTCTTCTCGCCGACACCGGTCATGCCGGGGATGTTGTCCACCTTGTCCCCCATCAGGGCCAGATAGTCGATGATGAGCTCGGGCGGTACGCCGAACTTCTCGATCACCCCCTCCCGATCGGTCTTCACATCTTTCATGGTGTCGATCAGGGTGACATGGTCGGAGACCAGCTGCGCCATGTCCTTGTCACCGGTACTGATCAGCACCGGCAGCTGCTTCTCGGTCGCCTGACGGGCCAGAGTGCCGATCACATCGTCCGCTTCTACCCCTTCCACCATCAGGAAGGGGAAACCCATCGCCTTGATCATCTGGTGGATTGGGGCAACCTGGCTACGCAGATCGTCCGGCATACTGGCCCGGTTGGCCTTGTATTCGGGATAGATGTCGTCGCGGAAGGTCTTGCCCTTGGCATCAAACACCACGGCCACGTGGCAGTCGGGATACTGCTTGCGCAGGCTGCGCATCATGTTGGCCATGACGCGGACGGCGCCGCTCGGCAAACCGGTCGAGGTGCGCAGATCGGCCTGCTGGGAGGCAAAGAAGGCGCGGTAAAGATAAGAGGAGCCGTCGACCAGAATAAGGGGATTGCTAGGGGCCATGAAATCGTCCTGCCAGAGATAAACAGCCGCTAGGATGCCACAGGCCCCCCCTCACACCAAGAGGGGCAAAGACCCGGCAGAAAGAGCCACACAAGCCTAAAATCTGTGGATAACTCTGTGCTCAAAAATGGAGTCGCGGAAAAATCACCGTGACAACCCTGTGGATAAAAAACAAAAAATACATATATAACAATATATTGAGATCACAAAAACTGATCGCCAGACCATGAGGATGATCTCGATCAATGTGGAAAAAAATTTAAGGGAGTAGGTACGGCAGGATCCGAAACGAAACAATCCTAGCACAGCAAGATGACTTGACCAGCGGATGGCGAGCGATAACCATACAAAAGTACAACAATCCATCTTGGCTCACATTTTCAACAACAAGGAGTTTGCCATGAAAAAAGTGGCCGTGATTTTGAGTGGCTGCGGCGTCTTTGACGGAGCAGAAATCCACGAGGCCGTCATCAGCTTGCTGGCGCTGGCACGTCAAGGTGCTGCCGTGCAGTGCTTCGCTCCGAACGTCACGCAGCTCCATGTCATCAACCACCTGACCGGTGAAGTGAGCGAGGGGGAGAGTCGCAACGTGCTGGTCGAAGCGGCGCGTATCTGCCGCGGCCAGATAAAGGATGTGGCCGAGCTGGATGCGGCCGATTATGACGCCCTGCTGGTACCCGGTGGCTTTGGCGCAGCCAAGAACCTGTGCGACTTCGCCATCAAGGGGGCGGAGTGCCAAATCCAGCCTGACGTGCTGAAGGCGTGCCAGAGCTTTGCCAATGCCAACAAACCGGCCGCCTACATCTGCATCGCTCCGGCCATGATCCCGCTCATCTACGGCGCCGGCACCCTGGCCACCATAGGCCATGACGAAGGCACCGCCAACGCCATCGAAGCGATGGGCGGCAGCCACCTCAACTGTCCGGTCAACGAGTTCGTGGTGGATCAGGAGCGCAAGGTGATCTCCACCCCCGCCTACATGCTGGCCAGCAATATCGTAGAAGCGGCAGACGGCATCGAAAAAACCGTCAAGCAGCTGCTGACACTCTGATTGCCCGGCTGACCAAAACAAACGGGCCGCTCATGGAGCGGCCCGTTTTCAATTCTCGCGGATAGCGACCGATCAGATGCTTTCGCCCATCTGATCCATCTTGCCCAGCAGGGCACGCAGACGCTCCTGCCATGCAGCG
Source organism: Aeromonas sp. L_1B5_3 (assembly GCF_963866575.1). NCBI lineage: Bacteria > Pseudomonadati > Pseudomonadota > Gammaproteobacteria > Aeromonadales > Aeromonadaceae > Aeromonas > Aeromonas sp. L_1B5_3. The sequence goes on along the minus strand of NZ_CAWMDN010000160.1, from coordinate 40,918 downwards.
TGCTCGTTGCGCAGCTGATGGTTCTCGTCTTGCAGCTTGGTGTTCTGCTCTTTCAGATCGTCCAGTTCCATCTTCAGCAGGGAGATGTTGTCGACGGCGGATTGTACTTTGGATTCGAGTTGCTCAAGGACTTCTAGTGACATATGCATACCTGTTTGTTCAATTGCGATGCCCCACAGAGGGCGATTCAAGCGCGTGGAGCCAGCATACCCCGAGCCTATCGGCACAAACAAGCCAGTGCGCTGCAAAATGCCTCTTCCACAGAGGTATTGTCTAAATATGCGTCTATTTTTCTCGCATCCTGCGCAGCTCACCGGTGAAGAGCGATATAGCCCCCCATCAGCAGGCAACCAACCCCGTACATCAGCAGGCCATAGAGCAGGTTGCCACGCAAGATGGCGGCAGCACTCAGGTTGTAACGGGAGGCCAGCGCCAGATTGGATCCGGAGAGCGGGCTGGTGCCCGTGGCAATCCCCCACCCCAGCAGAAAACACATGCCGAGCAGGCTGGGATCCGGTGACAGAGGCCAGAGCAACGGTGCCAGCCCGGAGATACTGATGAACGGGTGTACCCCGACGATGGCGACCAGCAGGATCAGCAAGAGTGCGAGAGATGCCTCCAACCAGCCGAAGTGGTTGAACAGCGGCAAACCGTGCCCGCCGCCGAGATCGATGACCGACACGGCGCTGTTGATGCCGGCAGCCAGCAGGCCTGCCCCCAGAAACAGTACCAGTTGACCACCGATGGCTGGAAAACGCTCCACCACCTGCCTTTTGAGCGCAGCCTTGCGGCCGGAATGCGGCATAAACAGCAGCGCCAGCAAGGGTGCCACCAGCGCAATAACTGCCATGATGCCGAGATCTGGCCAGATCTGCTTGATGAGCAGCACCAGCCCGGCCAGGGTGATCGGCAGTCCCAGGGTCTGCAGCCGCAGCGGATAGCCGGCAAAATCCGCCCCCCCGATCCGCTCCACCTGCCAGGCCGTTATCGTCATTGCCAGCAGGGTCGCCACCACGCCAAACGGCAAGATGTTCGACAGCTTGAGGCCCGGTGCGTAAGTGAGTGCCACCGCCATGGCGACAAAGAAGGGGGACCAGAAGGCGGCAACGCAGAAGATGCGGCTCAGCACCAGCACCTGACGTCGCTCAAGGGTACCGTTACGTTCCAGCCGATCGCCAATGATAAAAAGCACCGAGAGGTTGATGACAGCCCCCAGCAGATTGAGGCTGGCCATGGTGCTCCACAGCCCCTTGCGCCCTTGCCATGAGGTAGTGCCGGTCAAGAGACCCGAGGTAGCGAGATTGAGGGTGCTCACCGCAGCAAACATGGTGAGCATATTGATGTTGGGCAGCAGCCAGGCATCGGCACTGAAGCTGGCCCCCCGCCACCAGGAGAAGAGCAACAGTACAAACGCAGCACCGTAAAGTGCCAGCGCCTGCCGTCTGGCTGCGCCGGCCAGCCAAGGCCAGGTGAGCATGGAAGCGGCCCAGGCAGCAATGGCCGCCGGCCAGGGAGAGAACCCCAGATAGAGATGCAGCAGGTTGAGCAGCCACATCCCCAGGATCAGATAACCCGACCAGCGTTTGGCCATCGACTACTCCGGCCGGGAGATCAGAGGCACTGATCCATATCCAGTGAAGGCTTGTCGCACTCCGGGCGACCGACGATCTTGGCGGGTACGCCAGCGACTGTGGTATGGGGTGGCACCGGGTTGATCACCACGCTACCTGCGCCGATTTTGGCGCCCATGCCCACTTCGATATTGCCAAGCACCTTGGCGCCCGCCCCTATCATCACCCCTTCGCGGATCTTGGGATGGCGATCGCCACTCTCCTTGCCGGTACCACCGAGGGTCACGCTCTGCAGGATGGAGACGTCATCCTCAATGACCGCCGTCTCGCCCACCACTATGCCGGTGGCGTGGTCGAACATGATCCCCTTGCCGATGCGGGCTGCCGGATGCACATCGACCCCGAATACCACCGAGATCTGGTTCTGCAGGTAGAGCGCCAGCGAGCGGCGCCCCTGACGCCACAGCCAGTTGGCGACCCGATAGCCCTGCAGGGCATGGAATCCCTTGAGGTAGAGCAGCGGAGTGGAGAAGAGGTCAACCGCCGGATCGCGATCCTGTACGGCACAGATGTCGGCGGCAACCACGGTCAGCAGCTCCGGCTCGCTGCGCAGGGCCAGCTCGATCACCTCGCGCAGGGCGATGGCGGGCATGGTGGCGCTGTCGAGCTTGTTGGCCAGCTGGAAGCTGAGGGCCGAGCGCAAATTCTTGTGATTGAGAATGGTGGAGTGGAAGAAGCTGGCCAGCATCGGCTCCTGGGCCGCCATACACTGTGCTTCTTGCTGAATTTTCTGCCAGGTTTTGGCAACCAGATCATCCATGTTGCAGCCTACTGTTGTTCAGGGTGAGGGCTCTGTTGTTCTTTTGTCAGCACCGAGATGGGGTCCATGTGGATAATGACATCCATTCGCTCGAAAGCCTGGCGCACGGCCAGCTCGGCTTCATCGGCGATTTGATGGGCCTTGACCAGAGGGATCTGGTCATCCAGCTCAAGGTGCAGCTGCACAAAGCGGGTTGGCCCCGACTGGCGGGTGCGCAGATCGTGGACGCCGTGAACCCCTTCGACGGCGCAGCAAAGGGCCATTATTCTCGCTTGTTCTTCGGCTGGCAACTGACGATCGAGCAGCGCCTGCACCGATTCGTAACCAATATGCAACGCTCCCCACAGCAGGAACAGACCGATCAGGATGGCAAACAGGCCGTCGGCCCAGTACCACCCCTGCCCCGCCAGTACCAGCGCCAGCAGCACCCCGGCGTTGAGCAGCAGATCAGAGCGGTAGTGCAGCATGTCGGCCTTGATGGCGACGCTGTTGGTCTTGCGAATGACAAAGCTCTGGAAGCTGACCAGCAGCAGGGTCAGCACGATGGAGCCACCACTGACCCAGAGGCCCGCCTCCAGCCGCTCGATGGGTGCCTGCTTGAGCAGTGACGAGATGCCGTGCATCACCAGCAACAAAGCGGAACCGGAGATAAAGGCCGACTGGATGAGTCCGGCCAGCGACTCCGCCTTGCCGTGACCGAAGCGGTGCTCGTCATCGGCAGGGGCCAGCGCATAACGGATGGCCAGCAGGTTGATGATGGAAGCGCTCACATCCATAAAGGAGTCAGTCAGGGATGCCAGCAAGGTTGATGAATCTGTCATCAGCCAGGCGATCAGTTTGCCGATGATGAGCAGGGTGGCGGTCGTGACGGCCGCCATGCTGGCAAAGGTAACCCAACGGGAATATTGTTGATGGCTCAAAACCGGCTTTCCTCTGGCGATGAAAAACTTATTATACCCTGACCCCGGCGTCAGTTTGGCGCGAAAATCTGCGGAATAACACCCGATGAACAGAATACTCCTGGTCGACGACGATCTTGAATTGACCCAGTTGCTCACCGAAATTCTGACCCTGGAGGGATTTCAGGTCACGGTCGCCGAGGATGGTGAAGAGGGGCTGCAACGACTGGCAGAGCAGAGCTTCAATCTGGTGCTGCTCGATGTGATGATGCCCAAGCTCAACGGCTTCGCCATGCTGGCCAAGCTGCGCAAGACCCATGAAACACCGGTACTGATGCTGACCGCCCGTGGCGACAGCCAGGATCGGGTCAACGGTCTTGAGGCGGGGGCCGACGACTATCTGGCCAAACCGTTCGATGATCGGGAGCTGCTGGCCCGGGTGCGCGCCATCCTGCGCCGTACCCAGAGCGCCCCGCCCCAGCGCGGCAACTCCTCCGACGAAGTCAGCTTTATGGACATAGTGCTGCAACCCGGCCTGCAGCAGGCACGCTGCGGCGAGCAGCTGCTGGAGCTGACCGCCACCGAGTTCGGCCTGCTGGAGTGCCTGCTGCGCAATCCCGGCCAGATCGTCAGCAAGAGTCACCTCTCCGAGCAGGTGCTCGGCAAGAAGCTGGAACCCTTCGATCGCGCCATCGACATGCACCTGAGCAACCTGCGCAAGAAGCTACCGGAGCGCGCCGATGGTCAGCCCCGCTTCAAAACCGTACGGGGGCGCGGCTATCTGTGGCTAGAGCAAGAATAAAGGGGGGCACCTCCCTCAACGGGATCTCGACCCACATCTTCCTCTGGTTCTGGTTTATGTTGCTGGTGATCCTCGCGGCAGTGATCAGCCTGCCGACGCTCGATCCCCGCAACCAGATCCCGCTGCCCACCCACGAGGTGGCGCGGATGCAGAACAATGTGCAGGCGCTACTCAATGCCGCCGACCCGGATCAGGATTTCGATCTGGCCAAGGCGATGGACAACATCGCCATGCTGCCGGTGGACAACGTCTATATCCGCGACGAGAAGGGGCAGATCCAGTCCACCACTCATCCACGCAAGTTCGTGGTGCGCTTCATGGTGGATGCCGATGACCCGGGCAAGCCCATGCTGCGCAACGAGCACCGCAAGGCGATCGCCGGCCCCTTTCTGATGCAACATCACGGCCACAGCTACCACGTCTATTTCGGGCTCAATGCCGAAAACCCCTACCTGTTCCTGTTCATTCAGGTGCTGGATCACCCGATCCGCATTCTCGGGGTAGCCATGCTGATCAGCACACCGCTCTGTCTGCTGCTCGCCTGGCGGTTGACCCGCCCGATCCTGCAGTTGCAGAAATCGGTCTCCCAGCTGGCGGCCGGTAACCTTGAGGTGCAGATCCCCAACCTTGGCCGCCGCGACGAGATCGGCCAGCTGGCCGACCACGTCAGTCGCATGGTGGAGACGCTCAAGAGCATGATCCAGAAGCAGAAACAGCTGCTCTCAGACATATCTCACGAGTTGCGCAGCCCCTTAACCCGGATGCAGCTGGCGCAGGCGCTTATCCGCCGCAAGCAGGGCGATAGCGCCGAGCTGGCCCGGATCGAATCGGAGATAGGCCGACTGGACAAGCTGATCGGGGATCTGCTCGATCTGTCGCGGGTGCAGCAGCATGTGGAGGCCCCCGTCGTGCAGCCGCTGGCCGACCTGCTGGAACCCATGCTCGAAGATGCCATGTTCGAGGCGAACCAGAGCGGCAAACAGCTCAGGCTGCCGCAACTGCCGACCGAGTCGATCCAGATGTGGCCGGAGCTGCTCTCGCGAGCCATCGAGAACCCGCTGCGCAACGCCCTCAAATATGCCCGCGAGTTCATCAAGGTGGAGTGGTATCGGGATGGCAAGGAGTGGGTGATGACCATTCGGGATGACGGGCCCGGCGTACCCGACGAGCAGCAGCCGCTGCTGTTCCAGCCCTTCTTCCGGGTCGATGATGCCCGCAATGCCAAGACCGGCGGAACCGGGCTGGGGCTGGCCATAGCGGCGGAGGCGATCCAGCGCCATGGCGGCACCATTGCCGCCAGCAACAACCACCCGACCGGCCTCACCGTCACCATCAAACTACCGGTCGCCTGACCCTTTTCATCGGCACGGGCGCTGGGTATGCTGGCGCCCCTTCTTGCCTTTACATCTCTTTGCAGGAGCTCGTCATGCTCGATATCGTCCTCTACCAGCCGGAAATTCCGCCCAATACCGGCAATATCATCCGGCTTTGCGCCAACACCGGATACCGGCTCCATCTGATCGAGCCGCTGGGATTTGAGTGGGATGACAAGCGGGTGAAGCGGGCAGGACTCGACTATCACGAGTTTGCCGAGGTGAAGCGCTGGCCGAGCTATGAAGCCTTTCTGGCAGAAGTGGCGCCCAAGCGGGTATTTGCCTGCACCACCAAGGGACGCACTGCGCACTCGGCCGTGCAGTTTGCCCTTGGCGACGCCCTGCTGTTCGGGCCAGAGAGCCGCGGTCTGCCCATCGAGATCATCGAGAGCCTGCCATTCGAGCAGCGGGTACGCATCCCCATGCTGCCCCAGAGCCGCAGCATGAATCTCTCCAATGCAGTCTCGGTCTTTGTCTACGAGAGCTGGCGCCAGCTCGGTTATCCCGGCGCCATGTAAGCGCCACAGATGATCAGTGGTGGGCGTCCAGCAGGCGCCCGCTTCGCTCCAGTCGCCAGCAGCTGATCCCGAGCGACAAGCCACGCCCCACCATCAGCGCGGCCATCGCAGCCCACAGTGCCGCAACACCCCACGACTGACAGAGCCACCAGATCGGGAAGAAACCGCCAAACGCCGCCAGCAGCATGCTGTTGCGCATCTCCTTCGCCCGGGTCGCCCCGATAAAGACACCATCCAGCAGGAAACACCAGACCGCCAGCAAGGGCATCACCACCAGCCAGGGCAGGTGGCGGGTGGCCTCCGCCACGACCGCCGGAATATCGGTGATATAGCCGATAAGGTGGCTACCGAAGAGGGCAAATACCAGAGTAAAACCGCTGGCAATGAGGGCCGCCCAGCCCAGATTGAGCAGGATGGCCTCCCGCAGCCGGTACCGCTCCCGCAAGCCGATGGCTCGCCCGACCATGGCCTCGACGGCATAGGCGAAGCCATCGAGCCCGTAGGAGATGAGCATCAGGAAGTTGAGCAGCACCGCATTGGCCGCCACCGCCACGTCGCCCAGCCGGGCACCTTGCAGAGTCATAAAGGCAAAGCAGAGCTGCAGGGATAAGGAGCGCAGGAAGATATCGCGGTTGAGGCCGAGCAGCCGCACCATGGGAGCAAGCTGGCGCCAGCGCTGCCAGCCATCCTGCCACACCGTTGGCGCCAATTGCCGCAGCTGACGAGATACCAGCCAGATGCCGACCCCCAGCGCGCAGTAATCGGCCAGCACCGAGGCCGCCGCTACACCGCGCACCTGCCAGCCGAGCCCCAGCACAAACAACGCATCGAGCGCCATGTTGACCAGATTGGTGAGGATCAGCATCACCATGGGGCTGCGGGCATCCTGCATCCCCAGCAGCCAACCCATGATCACCAGATTGCAGAGCGCCGCCGGAGCGCTCCAGATCCGCACCGCCACGTATTGGCCAGCATAGAGCTGCACCTCGGGCGAGCCGCCGCTCAGGGCAATCAGCCATGGCAACAGGGGAAACAGCAGCAGAAGCAGGGCCAGCCCGAGGGCAACGGCCAGCCCCAACCCGCGCAGCAGGGTATCGAACTGGGCCCGCCCGTCAGCAGCACCGTGTGCCTGTGCCGTCAGTCCGGTGGTGGACATTCGCAGAAAGCCGAGCAGCCAGAAGATGAGATTGATGAGGGTCGCCCCGACCGAGACGCCCCCGAGAAACCAGGCCTGCCCGAGATGACCGATCACCCAGGTATCCACCAGCCCCAGCAGGGGGGTGGTGATATTGGAGAAGACCATCGGCAGGGCGAGGGCAAAGACGGCGCGGTGGCGAGAGGGATCTCGCCACCAGTGGGCAACAGAGTGCGTCACTCTCAGTGACCTGTCAGCTTCAGGATGCGGGAAAAGTCGGAGAGCATGCTATCCATCTGCACCAGCGGTACCTGGCCGCGCTCCACCTTGGGCCGGAATACCCCCTGCAACTTGCCCTTGGGGTTGATGAGGACGATGGAGGCGGAGTGATCGATCAGGTAATCCTTCTCCCCCTCCTTGGCGATGGAGTAAACCAGCCCCAGATTGCGCACGAACGGGAACAGTTTGTCGTGGGGCGCCGTCGCCGCCTTGAACTCGGGGTTGAAGAAGGCGGTATAGGTTTTGAGACGGGCCGGATCATCGCGCTGGGGATCCGCCGATACAAAAACCACCTGAGTGGTCGGTGCCAGCTTCTTCAGCTGATCGTAGACGGAGCGGATATCGGCCAGCGTGGTGGGGCAGATATCGGGACAGAAGGTGTAACCGACGAAGAGAAAGGTCCAGTGGCCCAGCAAGTTGGCCGGGGTGAATGGCTTGTTGTCGGCATCGATCAGCTGGAAGTTGTTGATGTCCCGCCCGACCGGATAGTAGTCAGCATGCTCCGGCCGTTTTGGCTGGGTGAGGTAGAAGGCAAGGATCAGGCAGCCTGTCAGCAGCAGAAACAGCAGGGGATAGCGAAGCTTCATCATAACAAGAGACCCTTTCGGTTCAGTACACACAGCATCGATAGCCAGACAGGTGGGAGATTGTACCCCAGCAGAGCATGAACTGGAGACTCCTTGTACACGGCTCGGTCAGGAACAGACCGTTTGGTTCAATTAAGCAGCAACCGCAAAAACAAAAACCGGCTCGTGTACGAGCCGGTTTTGTGGGTCTCTGGCGCCATCCATGCCCTTCACGGGCGGTTAATGCGCCTCTGCTGCAGCATTTTGCCGAGCGCTCTGGCACTGATGGGGATCACGGGTGCCAACCAGTTTTCCTGCGACTTGGCAACACCATGGCTCCGCTTGAACAGCAGCACCAGCTGTACCACCTTCTCTTTCGGGCAACCCAGCCAGAGCGTCCAGTGCGAGCCCTTGTGATGCAGCCAGAGTCCGTAAAACCAGGTCAACCGGCTGCCTCTGAAAAAACGGGTGATGGAGGATACCGGTGCCAGTTCCCTCACCTCTGTATCCCATGGAGATCTCGATGCCATAACCAGTCCTCCCTGACCGACAAGTTATGCTGTTTCGCCTGCCCGACTCTGCCGGCAGCACGGCGACTTGCCATACCACGAGTGACGCCCCATGGCAGGGGTGCCCCCTCTCCCTTCATATCCCGTGAAGGTGCATTGTCCACGCTTGTTCTGACTTTGCCCCAATTACCCGCCACAGGCCGGCAACACATGGCAACGAAGTCCCTTTATTGGCGAGACCCTGATTTGAGCATATATCCGAAATGAATGATTGGCAGCCACTCCCTTCGTCGAACGCCTGTCGAGTCTTGTAGCAATGGGCGAGTGGCAAGGCCAACAGGAAAGGCGTAAAAACAAAACGGCCTCCCGCAGGAGGCCGTCTCATGGCAAAGGGATAATTACATCCAGTCAGCGTTGCGGATCACGCCGACGGCCAGACCTTCGATAGTAAGGTGCTGGCTGGAGAGATCCACCTCGATGGGGGAGAGCTCTTCGTTTTCCGGCAGTAGCCACACCTGGCTGCCCTTGCGCTGGAAGCGCTTGACGGTGACATCCTCATCGAGGCGAGCCACCACCACCTGACCGTTGCGCACCTCCTGAGTCTTGTGCACCGCCAGCAGGTCGCCATCCAGGATGCCGATGTTCTTCATGCTCATCCCCTGCACCCGTAGCAGAAAATCTGCCCGCGGATGGAACAGGGCGGGATCCACCTGGTAGTGGCTCTCGATATGCTCCTGCGCCAGGATAGGTTCACCGGCAGCCACCTTGCCAATCAGAGGCAGGCCGCTCTCTTCCAGCACCTCTTCCTCCTCTTCAAGCAGCAGGCGGATGCCGCGGGACGTGCCCGGCATGATCTCGATGACCCCTTTTTTGGCCAGGGCCTTCAGATGTTCTTCGGCCGCATTGGCCGACTTGAAACCAAGCTTCTGGGCAATCTCGGCGCGAGTCGGCGGCATGCCGGTTTCGCTCATATTCGCCTTGATCAACTCCAGCACTTCGGCCTGGCGGGGAGTAAGGGGTTTCATAGAATGGGCACCTGTCTTTTTATACAGCACACTGGCAGTATATACAGTGCAGTGACCAAGGCAAGGCAGAGCTGACATTTGTCGCGACAAACCGCTCATTTATCGCTGTTTTGATCCTGCGCAGCTGACTCATCGTACCTCTCGGCGACAAGGGGCCGCCGATTTGCTATGCTCACGCCGCATTTTTTTGGAGAGCAGACGCACATGTCCCTAGGACAGAAGATTTCCAGAGCCATCTTGCAATGGCCGGTCAGCGGCTTGGTCAATCACAAGAGCCTGCCGGAAAATCCCATCACAGAACTCAATCTGGATCCGGCCAGACCCATCGTCTACGCCCTGAAGACCAGTTCGATCACTGACCTGATGACACTGCAGCAGTGCTGCGAGGATCTCGGTCTGCCCGGCCCCTTCACCCCGCTGGAGCTTAACGGCCAGCTGCTGCCGCGCTATGTCTGTCTGGATCGTCCGCCTCCCCTGTTTGGCAAACGCAGCAAACCGCTCCCCTTCCTGCAGGAGTTCCACCAGCTGCTGGATCTGCACAAGCAGGATCCCGAGCTGGATATCCAGGTGGTGCCCGTCACCCTGTTCTGGGGTCGTGCGCCGGGTCGGGAAGGCGAAGAGGCATCCGGCTGGAACATCATCAGCAGTCTGGCGCCCAATCGACTGAAGAAAGCGCTCATCGTGATCCTCAAGGGTCGCGAGAATCTGGTGCGCTTCTCGCCGCCGCTCTCCCTGCGCTATATGGCGGACAAACATGGCACCGACGAAGGGATCGCCCACAAACTGGCGCGGGTAGCTCGCACCCACTTCAGCCGCCAGCAACTCGCAGCCACCGGCCCGAAACTGCCGAACCGCCACCTGCTGTTCAAACAGCTGCTCGACTCCGAAGTGATCCAGCAGGCGATTGAAGAGGAGGCCCAGCGCGAAGGGATCAGCCTCGAGAAAGCCAAGAAGCGGGCTCACGGCTATATGGACGAGATCGCCTCCGACTTCTCCTACCGGCTGATCCGCCTTGGCGAGAGTTTCCTCGGCTGGCTGTGGAACAAGCTCTACCGCGGACTCTCCGTCAACGGCGCCGAGAAGGTACGCCAGCTGGCACAGGAGGGGCACGAGATCGTCTATGTCCCCTGCCACCGCAGCCACATGGATTACCTGCTGCTCTCCTACGTCATCTATCACCAGGGGATGGTGCCGCCCCATATCGCGGCGGGCATCAACCTCAACTTCTGGCCGGCGGGCCCGATTTTCCGCCACGGCGGCGCCTTCTTCATTCGTCGCACCTTCAAGGGCAATCCGCTCTACAGCACGGTATTTCGTGAATACCTCAACCTGCTGTTTGCCAAGGGTTACTCGGTGGAGTTCTTCACCGAGGGTGGCCGCTCTCGTACCGGTCGCCTGCTGCCGCCCAAGACCGGCATGCTGGCGATGACCCTGCAGGCGATGATGCGCGGGCTGGACAGACCGGTCACTCTGGTGCCCGTCTATCTCGGTTACGAGCACGTGATGGAGGTGAACACCTACCACAACGAGCTCAAGGGCAGCCGCAAGGAGAAAGAGAGCTTCCTGCAGGTGCTCGGCATCCTGCGCAAGCTGCGCAACTACGGCCGTGGCTTCGTCAACTTCGGCGAACCGCTGACCCTCAACAGCTACCTGAGCGAGCATATTCCCGACTGGAAACAGCACATCGGGGAAGAGGAGCGTCCGGAGTGGATGGCGGGTACCGTCAACGAGCTGGCCGAGCTGCTGATGACTCGCATCAACGGGGCTGCCGCTGTCAATGGCCTGACCCTGAGCGCGCTGGCACTGCTGGCCGCCGAGCGTCACGCCCTGACCCGCGACGAACTGCAGGCCCAGCTCAACACCTATCTGGATCTGCTCAAGCAGGTGCCCTACAGCCCGCACAGCACCATGCCGGCCGAAGATGCCGCCACCCTGCTGGATCAGGCTATGGAGCTCAACAAGTTCGAGGTGAGCGAGGACAAGCTGGGCCAGATCATCAGTCTCGACCGCTATCAGGCGATCCTGCTGACCTACTACCGCAACAACATCCTCCACCTGTTCGCCATGCCCTCGCTGGTAGCAGCCCTGATCGAGCGCTGCGAAGGGATCTCCCACAGCGAGCTGCTGGCCCGCTGCATCGACATCTATCCGCTGCTCAAGACCGAGCTGTTCCTGCGCTACGAAGAGGATGAGCTGCCGGAGCTGGTCGATGCCCTGCTGGCCGAACTGCAACGTCAGCAGCTGATCGAGGCACGCGATGGCGGCTACTGGGTCAACCCGGCCAACCAGATGCGCCTGCTGCTGCTGGCGGAGAGCATTCAGGAGACCCTGCAGCGCTACGCCATCGTGCTGACCCGGGTGCTGGCCCAGCCCCATATCGAGGCGGAGCAGCTGGAAGCGGACGGCCTGATGATGGCAGAGCGCCTCGGCACTTTGCACGGCATCAACGCCCCCGAGTTCTTCGACCAGAAGCTGTTCAGCACCCTGATCCACACCCTGCGCAAGGAGGGTTACTTCTCCTCCGACTGCAAGCCGGATCTCGGCCGCTTCCAGGCTCTGGCCGACAACATAGTGCCGCTGCTGAGCAACAAGATCCGCCGTACCATTCAGGCGGGCAACCAGCTCTGATCTGCAACGCAAACAAAGAAGGCCGCATGATGCGGCCTTCTTTTTTATCGGAGTTTGCGCGGGAACAGGTCACGCCAGCAGGTAATCGAGCACTACGCCGATGAAGATCAGCGCCCCTACATAGTTGTTGTTGAGAAACGCCTTGAAGCAGGCTTCACGCTCACGCTCGCGGATCAGCCGCTGCTGGTAGACGAAGAGCACGCCAGCCCCCAGCAATCCCCAGTAATACCAGCCTCCCAGCGCCATCAGCTGGCCAACCACCAGCATGATAAGCAAGGTGCCAAGTTGCAGCGCCCCGATGATCCGCTTGTCGTTGCGGCCAAACAGGATGGCGCTCGATTTGAGGCCGAGCTTGAGGTCATCGTCCCTATCCACCATGGCGTACTGGGTGTCATAGGCGATGGTCCAGAGCAGGTTGGCCAGGAAGAGCAGCCAGGCAACGAGGGGTAGAGCGTTGGCCTGCGCCGCATAAGCCATGGGGATCGACCAGGAGAAGGCCAGCCCGAGCACAAACTGCGGGTTGGAGATGAGCCGCTTCATGAAGGGGTAGCAGACCGCCAGCAACAGAGCGATAAACGACAGGCTGATGGTGAGCGGGTTCATGGTCAGTACCAGGGCAAACGAGATGAGCGCCAGCACGAAGAAGAGCGCCAGCGCCTCGCGCGGATCGACCCTGCCGGTCGGCAGCGGGCGCCCGGAGGTACGTTTGACATGGCCATCGAAGTCGCGATCCGCATAGTCGTTGATGACGCAACCAGCCGAGCGCATCAGAAAAACGCCCACGGCAAAGACGATGAGATTCCAGAGGTTGGGGACACCACCTGCCGCCAGCCAGAGCGCCCAGAGGGTGGGCCAGAGCAGCAGCAGGGTACCGATGGGTTTGTCGATGCGAGCCAACTGCATATAGGCCAGCCCTCGCTCCTTGGTCAACAGATTCACTCCAGCTCCTTGTTACAAACGAGAGAAGGCAGAAACAGCTCGTGAACCAGCAGTGGCCACGGCCCCAGAAACAGGCGGGAGCGACGCCCCCAGACCACGGCAGCCGGACAGCGGGGATTGGCGGCGATCTCGAAGCGCGCCACTTGCAGATGATCGCGCCGCGCCGGCTCGTGGCCGAATATCCGCTCACCGAGCGGCTGCTCGCCAAGATCGGCCAGCCCGCTTCCCTCCAGCGCCACATCGGCAAACAGGGTCCAGCCCAGAACCGCCGGCCCCCGATCGCCGTGCAGGATCACCTCGCGGCAGATCCCGGCCGGGGTGGGCGCATCCACCAGCCACTGCTCATCGGCTGTGAGAGAGACCTGATGATTGCCAAGCCACTCGACCGAGAAGTGGCTGTTGTGCTGACGCAGCCGCCGGGTCATGGAGCCCGGCTCCAGCAACCAGGGGCGCAGCGAGGCCGGTAATTCACAACTTTCCGGAGCCAGCCAGCTACCCGAGAGCGTGAGGGGAACAGTCAACTCGGACTTCACAGCATCACCATCCAGAGATTTCCGTGTTCAGGTTAAAATCCGGTTTATTATCCGTAAATCAATCGCGAAATGTAAGAACATCCGTGCTTGACGGCCCCGATGGCAGCATCAAAAATGGGGTATCTCTTGCTGATGAGCCATCCATATGAAGCTATTCAAATTTCTGCTGGTGTTGTTGCTGAGCTGCGGTGCACTTCAGGTCTATGCCTCCGGAGGAGAGGAGCCACCCGCAGAGGGAGAGGCGGCCGCCGCTCCCAAACCCGGCTTCTACTACCACCTGCTCGATCCGGACATCATCACCAACTACCTGAGCGATGGCAAAACCCTCGGCTACGTCCGGGTGACGGTAGAGTTGATGGCAGCCAACGAGGGCGACCTCAAGCTGCTGGAGCAGCATGATCCGCTGATCCGCGACGCCATCATCCGCCTGATGGGCAGCAAGAGTGCTGACCAGATCAAGTCTCTGGTCAGCCGCGAAGAGCTGCGCAAGGAGTGCGAAGCCAAGGCAAACGAGCTGCTGGTGAAAGAGACTGGCAAGAAAGCGGTGCGCGAGCTCATCTTCACCAAATTCCTCTACCAGTAACGTTTCATTCGCAAACCCGCCAGCAGGGATTCTCCCCGGCTGGCGGGTTTGTCGTTTATTCGAAATGAAAATTGATTACAATACGTCCGTCGAGTCGTAGAGGTAATCGTTATGGGCAGCAAGACCCTGTGTGAGTGGCGCCGCCACGAAATCCCCACTGATCTCAAAGCGCTGCGCAAGATAATCCGCAAGCCCAAATTCGTCTGCGGCAAATGTGCCCGCAGTGCCAACGAGAAAGGCTACCTCTGCCAACCGCTGCGGCTGAAAGAGGAGTAACGCCTCCCCGTCAGGACGTTATTGATCCGTCCACCCCTGCCGTCCCTGTTCGAACAGCCGGCGGGCCTGCATGTCGTTCGGGCAGACACCGCGATACTCGCCACCGGAGCGACCGGCCAGATAGAGGTGCTCCGGACGGCAATACCAGGCCAGCCCTTTCTGGCGTCCCTGCTCCCACAGTTCGCTATCCACCTTCTTGCCGCACTGAGCCTGGTGGAACTCGACCCGCTCGGCGGTGAACCCCAGCTTGCCATCGGCCTCCCCGACATCGCTCCACACCTTCTCGCAGGGATCGTTGTTGGAAGCGCAGCCACCCAGCAGGGCTGCCAGCAGTATGATGGTGAGTCGCATAGTCATCCTTGAGTGTCGTTTGAGCAGTTCATTCTTATCCAGCCACCCGGTGACCACAAGAGGCACACGCCAGCCCTGTGAGCGCCGCAAAAAAATCAGGCGGGCACAATGCCCGCCTGTTCATTCAATGCTGTGGTTCACTGGTCATCGAAAGGGTCATCATCCTGCCAGCTTTCGTCTTCCCACTGATCCAGCTCCTCTTCCCAGGATTCCGGCTCCCAATCATCGTCTGACGAGTCGTAATCCGGCTTGTGTCCACCCATCTTCACTCTCCTTGGATAGTTCACCCGCAATCCAATTCTATCCGGAAATGTCGGGCTCGCCAGTCGTCAGAGTTCAAAGTTTGACCAGAGCGCGCCCCGCGATTTGACCCAGCGTGATGGCCTCGGCAGCCTCGACCACCTGCTCCAGCCCTATCTCGGTGACCGCCTGAGCAAAGAAGCTGGCAGGCAGATCCCGTGCCAGTCGCTGCCAAGCCAGTTGACGACGTGCCAGCGGGCACATCACCGAATCGACCCCCTGCAGCCGCACATTGCGCAGGATAAAGGGCATCACGCTGGTCGGCAGATCGAAGCCCCCCGCCAGCCCGCAGGCTGCCACGGCGCCGCCGTAGTTCATCTGGGCCAGCAGTTTGGCCAGTACCTGACTGCCGACGGTATCGATGGCACCGGCCCACAGCTGTTTCTCCAGCGGTTTGGCTGGCACCAGCAGTTCACTGCGCGGCACGATGCGGCTGGCACCGAGTGCAGTCAACATGGCACCCTGCTCTTCGGGGCGACCGGTCAGCGCCGCCACCTGATAGCCAAGGGCCGCCAGCAGGGCGACCGAGGTGGAGCCCACGCCACCCGCAGCGCCGGTGACCAGCACCTCACCGCTTGCCGGGGTAATGCCCGCCTCTTCCAGCGCCAGCACGCAGAGCATGGCGGTAAGGCCGGCGGTGCCGATGCACATGGCCTGCCGCTCATCGAGCCCGGCGGGCAGCGGCACCAGCCAGTCGCCCTTGACCCGCGCCTGTTCGGCCATGCCGCCCCAGTGCCCTTCGCCCACACCCCAACCGGTCAGCACCACCTTGTCGCCGGGCTGATAGCGGCTGTCGGCAGACTCGAGCACGGTACCGGCGAAATCGATGCCGGGCACCAGCGGCCACTGACGTACTATCTTGCCCTTGCCCGTGATCGCCAACCCGTCCTTGTAGTTGATGGAGCTGTAGCTTACCGCTACCCGCACCTCTCCCTCCGGCAACTGGCTCTCGGTCAGTCGGGTCAGGGTCGGAATGGTCTTGCCGTCTTGGTTTTCCAGTAACAGAGCCTTGAACATGGTTGCCTCTTTGATGGGGATTGAAAAGGAACGGTTAGCTGCTTTGGCGCTTTTGCAGCTGAAAATCGAGAGCCAGTGCCGTACCGGTTACCAACTCTCCGGCCAGTTGGCGCAGGATCAGCCCGGCGGCCTCCTGCCCCATTTTGCGATAGGGGATCCGAACCGAGGTCAGGGTCGGATAACAGGCGCGCGCCACATCGAGATCGTCAAATCCGGCGATGGCGAGTTTGCCCGGCACATTCAAATGGCGACGCTGGCACTCGAACAGCACGCCGGCCGCCAGCTCGTCGTTGACGCAGATAAGTGCATCGAGCTCTGGCCAGCGCAGCAGGAATTCACCCAGCATGGTCGCCCCCGTGCTGAAGTTGGGGCGCTCCGAGGTGTTGATGATGGCATCGGGAGAGAGGTAGTTGTCGAGCAGCGCCTTGTGCCAGCCCTGCATCCGCTGTTGCAGCATCCACTGCTCCTGACGGGCACAGAGAAAACCGATATTGCGATAGCCACGTTCGATCAGGTGGCGGGTCAACTCATAACCAGCATCGAAGTTGGAGACTCCCACATTCATGTCGATGGGGCTGCGGGCCATGGCACCCACCTCCACCACCGGCAAACGGGCAGCTTTCAGGCGGGCACGGATCGTCTCGCCGGGATCGCCACCAAACAGCACCACCGCCGCCGGATTGTGCTGCAAGAAGCTGGTCAGCAAGCTCTCTTCCTGCTGTTTCAGATGCTGGGCATCCCCCAGCATGATCTGATAACCCTCGTCGAGCAGGGCCTGTTGCAGGCCCGCAATCATCTCGCCACAACCGGCATCCGCCAGACTGGGCACTATGACCACTATGGTCTGGGAGATACCCGACGCCAGCGCACCGGCGGCACGATTGGGGATATAGCCGAGCTCTTCCACCGCGGCTTCGATACGCTCGCGCATCTTGTCGGAGACCAGTTCGGGGGTGCGCAGGGCACGGGAGACCGTCATGGCCCCCACTCCGGCCAGCTGGGCCACATCGTTGAGGGTCACCCGACCCGTGCTACGGCGCTTTTTCGCTTCTGACATCCATCCCTTCCTCGGCTTGCGGCTGCTCACTTTAAGGCAAAAGAGCGCCACTGACTATTTGCTCAGGGCCGATTCTACTCTCTTTCCCCTACCGCAGGGGCAGGATGGCTCCCGTTAATGGGTGAAGTGATAGCGCTATCACAGTTTCATGTTAGCGCTATCTGATAGCGCTAACTTTCGCGATCACCCTCACAGTTTCACCACCGCAAGATCGATAGATTGGCGCCATCTTAACTAGCCGGATCACCACCATGCTGACTCAACTGCTGACCGAGGATGTCATCCGCATCGAACCCGCAGCCCGCGACTGGCGCCACGCCATCGAGCTGGCCACGGCGCCCCTGCTGGCCAATGGCACCATCGAACCCTCCTACGTGGCGGCGCTGTTTCGCTCTCATGAGGAGCTCGGCCCCTACTACGTACTGGGCCCCGGTCTGGCGATGCCCCATGCTCGCCCCGAGGACGGAGTCAACCGGCTGGGTCTGGGGCTGACCGTCATCAAGCAGGGGGTCAACTTTGATTCCGAGGGCAACGACCCGATCCGGCTGCTGATCACCCTGGCCGCCAGCGACAGCAACTCCCACGTGGAGACCATCGCCCAGCTGGCCGAGCTGTTTATGAATGAAGAGGACGTGGCGGCCATCATTGCGGCCGACACCAAAGACGACATCCTGCGCATTCTGGCGCGCTACTGATCTGCGCCACGGCGCACCTGACAGAGGAAGAGACAATGAAAATTCTGGTTGTATGCGGTCACGGTCTGGGCACCAGCCTGATGATGGAGATGAGCATCAAGAGCATCCTGAAAGAGCTGGCTGTCACCGCCGAGGTGGATCACCGCGATCTGGCCTCCGCCGGCAGCGAAACCGCCGAGATCTTTGTCGCCACCCGCGACATCGCCGAGCAGCTGCAATCCATGGGCGTCAACGGCCGTCTGGTGGCCCTCGACAACATGGTCGACAAGGCCGCGATGAAAGAGAAGCTCGCCACCGCCCTGCGCGAACTGGGCGCCCTCTAAGGATCCTCCATGCGGCCTGCGGGCCGCATCTTCCATTGCCAGGAGCTGACCATGGAATTTTTCAACTTTCTGATGTTTGACGTGCTGTCCGAGCCCGCCGTGCTGGTCGGCCTGATCGCGCTTATCGGCCTGATTGCCCAGAAGAAACCGGTGACCGAGTGCATCAAGGGCACGGTCAAGACCATCATGGGTTTCGTCATTCTGGGGGCCGGTGCCACCCTGGTGATCAACTCGCTGGGTGACTTTGCCGTCATCTTCCAGCACGCCTTCGGCATCAAGGGGGTCGTCCCCAACAACGAGGCCATCGTCTCCATCGCCCAGACCTCGTTTGGCAAGGAGATGGCGATGATCATGTTCTTCGCCATGCTGGTGAATATCCTGATCGCCCGTCTGACCCCGTGGAAATTCATCTTCCTGACCGGTCATCACACCCTGTTCATGTCGATGATGGTGGCGGTGATCCTCTCTGCCGGTGGCATGAGCGGTGTGCCGCTGATCGCGGTGGGCAGTCTGGTGGTAGGCGTCGCCATGGTCTTCTTCCCGGCCATCGCCCACCCCTTCATGAAGCAGATCACCGGCTCCGATGACGTGGCGCTGGGCCACTTCTCCACCTGCTCCTACGTGCTCTCCGCCCTGATCGGCGCCAAGTTCGGCAACAAGGCCCACAGCTGCGAAGATGTGCAGGTACCCAAGAGCCTGCTGTTCCTGCGTGATACCCCGGTGGCCATCTCCTTCACCATGGGCATTATCTTCCTGGTGACCTCCGCCTTTGCCGGCCCCGAGTTTGTCTCCACCGTCGCCAAGGGCAAGCACTGGTTCATGTTCTCCCTGATGCAGTCCATCACCTTCGCCGCCGGTGTCTACGTCATCCTGCAAGGCGTGCGGATGGTCATCGCCGAGATCGTACCGGCATTCAAGGGGATCTCCGACAAGCTGGTACCGAACGCCAAGCCGGCACTCGACTGCCCCATCGTCTTCCCCTACGCCCCCAACGCCGTGCTGATCGGCTTCCTGTCGAGCTTTGCCGCCGGTCTGGTGGGGATGGCGCTGCTCTACGCCATGGGCCTGACCGTCATCATCCCGGGCGTGGTACCGCACTTCTTCGTCGGCGCCGCTGCCGGGGTCTTCGGCAATGCCACCGGTGGTCGTCGCGGCGCCATTCTGGGTGCCTTCGCCAACGGCCTGCTGCTGCTCACCATTCTGCCGGTGTTCCTACTGCCGGTGCTGGGCGACCTCGGTTTCGCCAACACCACCTTCAGCGACTCCGACTTCGGTGTGGTCGGCATCCTGCTGGGGCTGATCGTTCGCTAATTCCGGCCACCGCCAAAAACAAAACGGAGCGCATCGCGCTCCGTTTTTTTATGGCTGAGATGTATGAAAGGCTGAAACTCAGTCTTTCTCCAGCGCAGTGAGGCAGTGCGAGAGGGTACGCGCCAGCGCTCCCTGATTGCGCAGCACCACGGCGCGGGCCTGCTCCCCCATCTCGCGGCGGGCGTTGCCGTCGGCAAACAGCTGGCTCACCTGCTCGCCCAGCTCTGCGGCATCGGCCACAACGGCGGCGCCCCCCTGAGCCACCAGCTGGCGGGTGATATCGCTGAAGTTGAAGTAGGCGGGCCCAGTCAGGCAGGGCTTGCCGAGCGCTGCCGGCTCCAGCAGGTTGTGACCGCCTATCTTCACCAGACTGCCGCCGACGAAGGCCACATCGGCCGCCGCCAGCATCAGCGGCAGCTCGCCCATGGTATCGCCGAGATAGACCTTATCCCCGGCACTCACCGCAGCACCATCAGTGCGCCGCACGCAGCCATAAGGGGCACACAGCTCGGCCATCCGGTCGAACCGCTCGGGGTGGCGCGGCACCAGAATGAGCAGCGCGTCGGGATGGCGTTTGAGCAGCTGATCGAAGGCGGCCAGCACCTGCTCATCCTCACCCAGATGGGTGCTGGCGGCGATCCAGACCGGCCGCTCGGTGCCCAGCTGCTGGCGCAGGGCGCGCCCCTTGGTCTGCACTTCGTCACCAAACTGGATATCGAACTTGATGGAGCCGGTCACCGCCAGCCGCGAACGATCGATGCCGAGGCGGGCGAAGCGGTCGGCGTCATCCTGATGCTGACAGAGCAGATGGGTCAGCGGCCGGCTCAGGGCGTCGAAGGCGCCGTGGAAGCGGGCATAACGCTGGCAGGAACGCTCGGAGAGGCGGGCGTTGATGATGGTCACCGGCAGGTGGCGCGCCTCGCAGGCGGCCAGCCAGTTCGGCCACAGCTCGGTCTCCATCACCCAGAGCGCGCGCGGCTTGAAGGTGTCGAGAAAGGCGGCAATGGCCCAGGGGTAGTCGAGCGGCGCGTAGCGATGGATCACCAGCTCCCCCAGCTTGGCAGCCTGATCGGCGCCGGTGCGGGTGGTGGTGGTGAGCAGGATCGGCAGATCCGGCCGCTCCGCCTTGAGAGCGCGAATGAGCGGCGTGATGGCCAGCGTCTCCCCCACGCTCACCGCATGGATCCAGAGCGGCGCCTCCTGTCCGGTGGCGGGCAGCCGCCCGAGATGCTCGGCCCAGCGCTTGCCAAAGCCGGGCTTGCCTTTCTTCGGCTTGTAGAGGGCCAGCAACGCCAGCGGCAATCCCAGATGGATCAGCAGGTTGTAGAGCAGACGGTAGGGCATCTTACTGACTCTGCTCCAGCTTCTTGCAGGCATCGACCACCTGCTCCGGCACCAGGTCGATCAGGCACTTGAGATGACCGAATTTGCAGGTGCGCTTGAAGCAGGGGCGACACTCGATATCGGTGTGAACGATCTCGACCCGATCCGCCAGCGGCGGAGTATAGAGTGGCGAGGTGGAGCCATAGACGCCCACCAGCGGCCGGTTGAGGGCGGCGGCGATGTGCATCAGGCCGGAGTCGTTGGAGATGACCCGGCTGGCCAGCGCCATCAGATCGATCGCCTCGTGCAGACTGGTCTTGCCCGCCAGCACGTGGCAGTTGGGGCGGGTCAGCAGGTTGACTCGATCCCGGATGGTATTGGCTACCGGCACATCCTTGTTGGAGCCGAAGATCCACACCTGCCACCCCTCGTCCAGATGCTGCTGGGCCACTACGGCGTAGTGCCCCTCCGGCCAGCGCTTGGCCGGGCCAAACTCGGCACCGGGGCAGAGCACCAGCACCGGGCGGGCGCGATCCAGCCCCAGTCGCTCCAGCGCCTTGCTCTGGTTGATCAGATCGACGTGGAGCGCCGGATGCGGAATGGTCAGAATATCGGCCCGGCTCTTCATCTGCTCCTTGGGATAAGCGAGCGCCAGATAGCCCTCCACCATCAGCGGGAAGGCGGACTTGTTGCTGCGCATATCATTGAGCAGGCCGAAGCGGTGCTCCCCTTTCCAGCCGGTACGCACCGGAATGCGGGCAAACCAGGGGATCAGCGCCGATTTCATGGAGTTGGGCTGGACGATGGCCTGATCGTACTTCTCGGCCGCCAGCTGCTTGCCGAGGCGGCGGCGCGCCACCAGCTTGAAGTCACCGTGGCCGAGGGGCATGGTGATCGCCTTGTCCACCTCCGGCATCCGCTCCAGCAGGGCGCAGCACCAGGCGGGGGCCATCACGTGCAGCTCGCACTCGGGATGGTTGGCCTTGATCGCCTTGTAGAGACTCTGGGACATCACCATGTCGCCGACCCAGGAGGGGCCGATCACCAATATTTTCATTACGCGTCTTCTCTCGGGTCTGGCCCGGCGGTTAATCATCACTGGGCGAGATTATGCCCCAAGAATGGTCGGATAAATAACAGAAGATCCTTGGTAGTCGCCTCTGCTTTGCCTCGGCCAGCCACCACCCGGGTCATGCCCCGGCCACGCTTTTAGGCTAGAATGGGCGCCAATTCGAGCATGTCCCGCCAGACGGGCAACAACCGAGAGCCCCATTTCGTGAAAAAACCGACTCTGGCTGCCGTTCTGATCGTCAAGAATGAAGCCGACAACCTGCGCAAGTGCCTCGCCTCCCTCGACGGACTGGTGGACGAGATCGTCATTCTGGACTCAGGCAGTCAGGACGAGACCCCGGCCATCGCCGCCGAATTTGGGGCCCGTTTCTTCGTCAACGCCAAGTGGCCCGGCTTTGGCAAACAGCGCCGACTGGCCCAGTCTCATGTGCAGTCCGACTGGGTGCTGTGGCTGGATGCCGACGAGCGGCTCACCCCCGAGCTGAAAACCGCCATCGCCAACGTGATGGCCAATCCGGCCAGCGACACCATCTACTCGCTGCCGCGCCTCTCCTGGGTCTTTGGCCGCTTTATCCGCCACAGCGGCTGGTATCCGGATCGGGTGCTGCGCCTCTATCCCAAGGCGCTCACCAGCTACAATGAGGCGCTGGTGCACGAGAAGGTGGAAGTGCGCGCCAACATGAAGATCGTCAACCTCTACGGCGACCTGCACCACTTCACCTATCGGGATCTGGAGCACTATCTGGTCAAATCGGCCGGTTATGCCCGCGCCTGGGCCGATCAGCGCACCGCTCGCGGCAAGAAGGGCTCCCTCAGTCAGGGGCTGATGCACGCCGTCGGCTGCTTCATCAAGATGTACCTGCTCAAGGCAGGCTTCCTCGACGGCAAGCAGGGGTTGCTGCTGGCGATCCTTTCCTCCCACTCCACCTTCGTCAAATACGCCGACCTCTGGGTGCGCCAGCAACCACAGCAGCCGGAATAGCGCCGTACCCCACCCCACCGCAAGTTCGTCAATTCGCCCCTTGTTCCAGCGGAACAAGGGGCGAATGGCATGGCGGCAGATCGGGCAGAGCCCTTGCAGAGCGCGCAATGGCCATGACGGAGGGCGGCAGGGCTTAGCTCGATCGCTATAAGCTGAATTTATGAGTTTTGCTTAAATGACCCCACTCCAGCTTATACCGGCAGGAACCGTGTCAGCAGGGTGCTGACAGGGCCGCAAAAGGGCTGCCGGGGCCATGTCCGATCTGCTGGTCTGTCAGCTGCGATCATCACCATACAAAACAGGGCCCCGCGGGGCCCTGTCTGCATTGCTGCATGGGTTACTTGCGCCAGAAGGGCGCCGCCCAGCGGGCCATCTCCGGCACCATGGCTTTGGGATCGAGCTGGCTCATATCCTCCGGGTGATCGCTGTCCTCCGGCGGGCTGAAGGCGAGGTGGCGTCCTTCGCTGTTGAGGGGCTTCCAGCGCAGCGGGGTGGCGGAGCGGCGCATCGGGAAGAAGCCAATGGTCGGCACGTCGAGCGCCCCGGCGATATGGAGCGGGCCGGTACTGCCGGCGATAAACAAAGCGGCGTTGGCCAGCACCTGACAGAACATCGGCAGACCGTCGCTGGAGCGGTAGATCCAGCCGTTGCCACCGTGGGCCAGCAGCTCGGCCGCCAGCTGTTCGGCCATCTTCTCCTCGCCCGGGCCGGCGGTCAGCACGCACTGCAGCTCGGGGCAGGCCTGGTTCAGCTTGATGATGATGCGGGCATACTGCTCGATGGAGAGGTTGTTGGCCGAGCCACCGCTGCCGGCGTGCACCATCAGCCAGGGGCGGCTGGCATCGAGCTTGAGCTTGGCCGCCAGCTGCTCGCGCACCTGCTGCAGGCTCGCCTCATCGAAACTGAGGAAGGGAGTCTTGGGCTCCACCACGGCGACCTGATGATCGGTCAGGAAGCGACGGATCAGCTCCAGATTGTATTCGGACTCCGGCTTCTGGGAGCGGGATCGGCGTTGCACCAGACGCTGGTTGTAGAGCACCTGCGCCAGCTTGGTCGCCGGCGCCAGCCGGTAAGGGATGTGTGCCTTCCACACCAGCATGGCGTTGCGGGAGTTGGAGAAGAGGCAGATGGACGCGTCGAACGCCGCCGCCTTGATCCGGGCCAGCAGTGCCCGCTGTTGCTCCTTGTCGGCTCGCACGCCCGGATCGATGATCACCTCGTCAATCCAGGGGCAGAGCCGGGCCAGCGGGGCCGTGTAGGCCGGAACCAGGGCAGTCACATGACACTCCATGGAGCCTTTGAGCATGGCGAAGCTCGGCCACGCCAGCATGAAGTCACCAATCTTGTCATTGCGAACGACCAGAATACGTTTCATAAAAAATCCCTTTGCTCCCTGTCACCAATGCAGGGAGGCTTGATGCGCGATGGCGTATTCTTGCCTGATGCACTGCTATTCTCAAGCGACGACCTTATAATGCGACCAAATTTCCAGGTTGCAGGACCGCAAAGATGACTACCAGGGTGATCTATCCCGGGACATTTGATCCCGTTACCAATGGCCATGCCGACCTGATCGGCCGCGCCGCCAAGCTGTTTGACGAGGTGATCGTCGGTGTCGCCAACAGCCCGAGCAAGCGCCCGCTGTTCGATCTGGCGGAACGTGTCCAGCTTGTCCAGCAAGTGACCAGCCAGCTTCCCAACGTCAAGGTGGTCGGCTTCTCCGGGCTGCTGGTCGATTTTGCCAAAGAGCATCAGGCCAACGTGCTGATCCGCGGCCTGCGCGCCGTCTCCGACTTCGAGTACGAGTTCCAGCTGGCCAACATGAACCGCCGCCTGATGCCGGAGCTGGAGAGTGTCTTCCTCACCCCTGCCGAGGAGAACTCCTTTATCTCCTCCACTCTGGTGAAAGAGGTGGCGCTGCACGGTGGCGACATCCGCCAGTTTGTCGACCCCGTGGTGGCCCAGGCCATCGCCGCCAAACAGCAGCAGCGCTAATCCCCTCCTGATTGGCAGAAACAAACAAGGGCTACCCGTGGGTAGCCCTTGTTGCATCAACGCACTGCACGCCTAGCGGCGGGCAAACTGCTCGCGGATCGCCAGCTCCAGCTGATCGAGCCACTCGTAACGGCGCCGGTACATGGCCCGCTTCTTGGAAGCGATCTCCTCCAGCGGCTTGCGCGGCTGCAGCTGCAGGGCGACAAAGTTGGCATCCACATCCTGCGCGCCAAACTCCTGCCACAACTCGTCATAATCAGCTTGCAGATTGGCTTTCTGCTTGCTGCTGTAACGTCTGGCCTGAAACACGTGGGCCCGTTTGCGCACTGCCAGCACCTCGCCGCTACCCATCGCCAGCGCCAGCTGCTGCACCAGTTGCACCAGCAGGGATTTGGGCCGCAGCCCCTGCCCTTCCTTGGTCAGCTCGCGCACCTTATCCTGCGCATTGGCCACTCCGGGTTCCGGCCCCTGCATGGAGCCGATCACCAGATGCAGCTGCTCGGCGCTGCCAGCCAGCGAGAAGGCGCAGCTGTAGAGACGCAACCCCTCGCTATCGATAATGGAGAGGGCCAGCTCGGCCTCGCGGCGGAAGGTGCCGTCATGGCGCAACACGATGCGGCAATCGCTCTGGGGATAACGCCCCAGCTCGATACCGCCCGCCAGATAGAGCGGCTCGACCAGCTCCGGATAGCAACTCAGCTGCAGCTGATAGTGGTTTTCCAGCATCTCGGCCCGCTGGCGGGCACTGGCACTGGCGAAGCGATAGGGACGCATCGGCTTGTCGAGCAGCTCGGGATAACGGGCCGGCAACGCCTTGAGCGGCTCGGCCTGAAACAGGGTAAAGACACGGGTCAGCTGCTCGCGGTAAAGCAGGCTGCGCAGCACGAACTTGCCGCGATTGAAGGTCTGGCGCTCGCTTCCCTCCGGATAGAGGTAGCTGGCCATGGATTTTGCGCAATAGCGCTCCAGCCGGGATAAATGTTCCCAGTCTATTGATTTAACAGTCATTTTTATTTCTCAAACCGCCTGAACGGACGAGATACTAGAGACAACTGTGCAAATCTTCAACAGCCGGGAAATACACTGTTACAACTTTCCGCAAATTCGGCGAAAAAGTGCCCTTAACGCTGGCAATGGGAGCAAAATACCGTGGTTCTCTGGCCTATTTTTACTTCGCTCAGCAAGGTCTGACAGTGGAAACAGGGCTGGCCGCCACGGCCGTAAACCTGCAGCTGCTGCACGAAATAGCCCGGCTTGCCGTCGGCACTGGTGAAATCCTTGAGGGTGGTACCGCCCTGTCTGATGGCTTCGGCCAGTACCCGCTTGATCTCGGCCACCAGCTTCTCCAGCCGCTCGCCACTGATATTGCCCGCCGCCCGCTTGGGGTGAATACCCGCCGCAAAGAGCGCCTCGTTGGCGTAGATGTTGCCCACCCCGACCACTACCTGATTGTCCATCAGGAACTGCTTGATGGCTGTACTGCGCCCCTTGGCGCGCTCACGCAGGTAATCGCCATTGAAGGCATCGGTGAGCGGCTCAGGCCCCAGCTTGGCCAGCAAGGCATGCGCCTCGGCCGGATCGCGGGTCCAGAGCAGGGCGCCGAAACGGCGTGGATCGTTGAGCCGCAGCAGCTTGCCATTCTCCAGCTCGATATCCACGTGGTCGTGCTTCTCGGCCGGGGTGCCGATATCCAGCACCCGCAGGCTGCCGGACATCCCCAGATGGAGGATGGCGGTGCCAAAATCGGTCTCCAGCAGCAGATACTTGGCGCGGCGACGCACCCGATGGATCACCAGATCCACCAGCTCCTGAATTTCGCCGGGCACCGGCCAGCGCAGGCGGCCATCGCGCACCACCACTCGGGTGACCTTGATGCCGGTAAGCCAGGGAGAGATCCCCTGCCGGCTGACTTCTACTTCTGGCAATTCAGGCATTGGTTCCTCGCAAACAGAGTCGACTGGTGAACAATCAGGGGGCAGGACGCATCAGATCGCGATACTGCTCGGCAGTGAGGGAGAGCCAGAGACCGGAGGGGAGCTGGGCACCATACTGGCCACTGTTCTGATAGAGGGCGATCGTCTGCGGGTCATTTTGCCCGGCAATCCACACCCTGAGGGTAACGGGGGCACCACGTACCGCTTCGCCGGGTGGCAGCAGCCAGCCCTGCCAGCGCTCGATATGGGCCGCCAGCTGATTGCCGTCTAGCCCCAGATCCGGCCCGCTGCGCCAGCCATGGCCGATCCGCTCAATCTGCCAGCTCGGCCCCTGCCAGGTAAGCACCACCGCATCCTCCGGCAGCAGCGGACGCGCGCGTTTGGCGCTGTTCTCCTGCTGGGCCAGTTCCAGCCGGTGCAGCAGGGTGATCACGATCAGTACCACCACGATGATCACGTTGTTCCAGCCTTTGCGGCTCAGTTTGAACATGGCAAGCCTCCCTTTGAACCGGAAGTGTACTGAATTCGGCGCATAAAAAAACCCGGCACAAGGCCGGGTTTTTGGGAATGCAGCATCAAGTAATTACTTGATTTTGCCTTCCTTGTAGATCACATGCTGACGAACAACGGGATCAAACTTTTTGATCTCCATTTTTTCGGGCATGGTGCGCTTGTTTTTGGTAGTGGTATAGAAGTGACCAGTACCGGCGCTGGAGTTCAGGCGAATTTTCTCGCGAATACCTTTAGCCATGATCTAATTCCTTATACCTTAACACCGCTGGCGCGCAGTTCAGCCAGAACCACTTCAACGCCACGCTTGTCGATGATACGCATGCCTTTTGCGGATACGCGCAGGCTTACGAAGCGTTTTTCACTCTCAACCCAGAAACGGTGAGTGTGCAGGTTCGGCAGGAAACGACGCTTGGTAGCGTTGTTAGCGTGCGAACGGTTGTTACCAACTGCCGGGCGCTTGCCGGTTACTTGGCATACTCTAGACATGTCAGTCTCTCCAAATCTTACTTCATTGCTCGAGCAAATATCTGCCCCGCTGGCCTTCGATTGCGGGGCAAACAGAAGGCGGCATTTTATACAGCATCCGTGATCAAAGATCAACTAATACGGTGCCAGAGCACAGTTATAGCCAACCGCGCTCGGCAAAAGAAACCGTGATGCCATCACCGATCACCAAGTGATCCAGCACTCTGATATCGATCAGGGCCAAAGCGGCCGTGATCCGATCCGTGATCTGGCGGTCGGCCCTACTGGGCTCGGCGACGCCGGACGGGTGATTATGCGCCAGAATCACCGCGGCTGCATTATGTTTGAGCGCGATCTGCACGATTTCTCTTGGCCAGACGCTCGCCGAATCGATTGTGCCGTAAAAAAGCTCAACAAATTGAATGACTCTATGCTGATTGTCGAGCAACAGCAGGGCAAACACCTCGCGCGGCCGATCCCGCAACTGGGCTTGCAGATAGTCGCGGGTCAGCTGGGGCGAGGTGAGGGCATCACCCCGTTGCAACTGCTGCGCCAGATGGCGTTTGGCCATCTCCAGCACCGCCTGCAACTGGGCATATTTGGCCGGGCCAAGGCCGTGGGCCTCGCAGAAAGCACGCTGATCCGCGCCCAGCAGATTGCGCAGCGATCCGAACTGATTCAACAGGTTACGGGAGAGATCGACCGCACTCAGGCCATTGACGCCGGTGCGCAGGAAGATGGCAAGCAGCTCGGCATCGCTGAGCACCGTCGGCCCCTGTCGCAGCAGCTTCTCTCTGGGGCGTTCATCTTCCGGCCACTCCTTGATGCTCATTTGTCTCTCCTCTCTCCCTGTTGAGGAAAAACATAGCAAATATTTGCGTGTTCCCCGCCACAACCCCTTGATGCCAACCCCTGTCGTCATCCCCTGCCTGTGGTATCTTAGCCGACCAGTCAAAGTGAGCCGGATAGAGAAACAGCAGATGAGATTGGCCGATAAACGCATCCTGTTGGGTGTCAGCGGCGGGATCGCCGCCTACAAGAGTGCCGAGCTGGTACGCCGTCTGAAAGATCAGGGTGCCGAGGTGCGGGTGGTGATGACCCGCTCCGCCAAGGAGTTCATCACGCCGCTGACCCTGCAGGCGGTCTCCGGCCATCCGGTGGCGGACAGCCTGCTGGATCCGGCTGCCGAAGCGGGCATGGGTCATATCGAGCTGGCCAAGTGGGCCGATCTGGTATTGATCGCCCCCGCCAGCGCCAACCTGATGGCGCGGATGGCGGCCGGCATGGCCGACGAACTGCTCACCACCCTCTGCCTGGCCACCCCGGCACCGGTCGCCCTGGCGCCCGCCATGAACCAGCAGATGTACCTCAACGCAGCCACCCAGGCCAACCTCAAGACCCTGGCCAGCCGTGGCGTCCTGCTGTGGGGGCCGGACTCCGGCAGCCAGGCCTGTGGCGATGTGGGCCCGGGCCGGATGCTGGATCCCCTCGAACTGGTGGAGCGCTGCTGCCAGCAGCTGGCCGCCGAGCCCTTGCTGGCGGGCGTCAAGCTGCTGCTGACCGCCGGCCCGACCCGCGAGGCGCTCGATCCGGTGCGCTACATCAGCAACCACAGCTCCGGCAAGATGGGCTACGCCATCGCCCGCGCCGCTCGTGAAGCGGGCGCCGAGGTGACGCTGGTGAGCGGCCCGGTAACGCTGGCTACACCTGCGGGCGTCACCCGCATCGATGTCGAGAGCGCTGAGCAGATGCATCAGGCGGTGATGAGCCGAGTGGGCGAATGCGACCTCTTCATCGGTTGCGCCGCGGTGGCCGACTACCGCCCCGAGCAGGTCGCCAGCCAGAAGATCAAGAAGACCGGCGATAACGACCAGATGGTGGTGAAGCTGGTGAAAAATCCCGACATCATTGCTGCCGTCGGCGCCCTTCCAGACAAACCCTTCACTGTCGGATTTGCCGCCGAAACCGTGGATGTGGAACAATACGCCCTCGATAAATTGCAGCGAAAGCGGTTGGACATGATCGCCGCCAACGATGTATCCCGCGAGGGGCAAGGCTTCAACGCCGATGACAACGCCCTGACCGTGTTCTGGCAAGGGGGCCAGGCGCCTCTGCCGCTGGCCGACAAGCTGACGCTGGCCCGTCATCTGGTTGCCCTGATTGCGTGTCACTATCGGCACTAAGCGTCCCGAAAGAACAAGACTCACGGCGCCCCGCCTTGCCAAGAGGGGCGCCAACACAAGATCCAACTGAAAAAGCGATTCATGACAACACAAATTGAACTGAAGATTCTGGATGCCCGTATCGGTACCGAGTACCCGCTGCCCGCCTACGCTACTCCCGGCTCTGCCGGCATGGACCTGCGCGCTCTGCTGGATGCGCCGCTGACTCTGGCTCCGGGCGATACCACTCTGGTACCGACCGGTCTGGCCATCCACATCCAGGATCCGGGTCTGTGTGCCACCATTCTGCCCCGCTCCGGTCTCGGCCATAAGCACGGCATCGTGCTGGGCAACCTGGTCGGTCTCATCGATTCCGACTATCAGGGTCAGCTGATGGTCTCGGTCTGGAACCGCGGCAAGGATGAGTTCACCATGCAACCTGGCGAGCGCATCGCCCAGCTGGTGATCATGCCGGTAGTTCAGGCCAGCTTCCAATTGGTCGATGAGTTCAACCAGAGCGAACGGGGTGAAGGCGGTTTTGGTTCTTCTGGTCGCCAATAACAGACCACACCAGCCTGATGGGCGGTGCCTAATAACAGAATCAAGCCATTGTTTTTTTAGGGGAATCCATGGCAAGCAGTAATCAGAAACAGAGTCGGCGCGATCAGATCCTGCAGGCGCTCGCCCATATGCTGGAAACCAGTCCCGGCCAGCGCATCACCACGGCCCGTCTGGCGGCCGAGGTCGGCGTCTCTGAAGCAGCCCTCTATCGACACTTTCCAAGCAAGGCGCGGATGTTCGAAGGGCTGATCGACTTTATCGAGGATTCCCTGCTGTCACGGGTCAATCTGATCATGGCGGAAGAGAAAGACACCATGGCACGCTGCCACCACATCCTGCAGCTACTGCTGGTGTTCGCCGAGCGCAATCCCGGCATCACCCGCATCCTCAACGGCGATGCCCTGTTGGGCGAGCACGACCGGCTGCGGGATCGCATCAGCATCCTGTTTGACAAGCTGGAGACCCAGATCAAGCAGGTACTGCGCGAGAAACGACTGCGCGAGGGGCAGGGCTTCCAGCTCGATGAGACCATGCTGGCCAATCTGCTGCTGGCCTATACCGAGGGCCGCATCAGCCAGTTTGTCCGTTCCGAGTTCAAGCTCAAGCCGACCGCCGGCTTCGAGGATCAGTGGCAGTTTATCCGCAGCCAGCTGCTGCAAAGCTGAGCGGCAGCGCTTTTCACCGAGCATGAAGAAGGGAGGCCTTGGCCTCCCTTCTTTTTTGTGGCAGCTTTTTATGGCAGTAAAATAAGCACCAGATGCGACCCGGACTGTCGCGCTGCGATGTTAGATTCATGCGCCATAAACCTTTAGCACCCGAAAGGACATCCTATGGAACCCGAAATCATTACCGAAGCGCAGACCTGGCTGGTCAATAACCAGGGCCTGCTGATCGAGTATGCCGTCAACATCGCGGCCGCCCTGCTCACCCTGCTGGTCGGCTATATCGCCGCCAATCTGCTCAGCGGTGGCGTGGTAAAAGTGATGCAGGCGCGCAAGCTCGACACCACAGTTACCCACTTCGTCGGCAGTATCCTCAAATACGCCATTCTGGTGTTCGTGGTGATCGCCGCGCTGGGCCGGGTCGGGGTGCAAACCGCCTCCTTCGTCGCCATCATCGGTGCCGCCGGTCTGGCCATCGGTCTGGCGCTGCAAGGCTCGCTCTCCAACTTTGCCGCCGGCTTTCTGCTGATCATCTTCCGCCCCATCAAGGCGGGCGAGTTTATCGAAGTGGCAGGCACGTCTGGCGTGGTGCAATCCGTTCAGCTGTTCACCACCACCCTCACCTCCGGTGACAACAAGATGGTGGTAGTACCGAACTCCGCCATCCTCAACGGCACCATCGTCAACTACTCGCGCATGGATACCCGCCGCGTCGATATGACCTTTGGTATCGGCTACGGCTCCGACCTGCGCAAGGCCAAGCAGATCCTTGAGCGTCTGGTGAACGAAGAGCCGCGCATCCTGAAAGATCCGGCTGCCACCATCGCCGTCGCCGCGCTGGCCGACTCCTCGGTCAATATCGTGGTACGCCCGTGGGTCAAGACCGGTGACTACTGGGGTGTCTGGTTCGACTTCCACGAGAAGGTGAAACTGACCTTTGATGCCGAAGGGATCGAAATTCCCTTCCCGCAGATGGTAATGCACATGCAAAAACCGCAGGCGTGATCGCGGTAAAGCAGCAACCCACAATGCCAGCCTTCGGGCTGGCATTGTCATTTCTGGCACGCCATACGCTGCATAATCAGGCCGGCGGAATGAAAACAATTTCAGAGCTGCGGGCCAGCCCCAATCATGAGCGAGCGCAAGATCCCCCTTGCTTTCGTGACTCATAATCCCGATGTTCTGGTTGTATACTCCCGACGGTTGCCCCATTGCGGTAAAAGACAATCGGTAAAACTCTGTTACACGGGCCGCCCGGCCGGCTCGCTATAATGCTCGGATAATAAGGTTTGGCGGGACCTTGCCTGCAAGGTTCAAACACAACTTGGCATTTCAGGAATCCTATGAAAAACATCAATCCAACCCAAACCCAGGCCTGGCAGGCACTGGAAGCCCACTTTGCAGCAAACAAAGAGACCCGACTCAAGGATCTGTTCGCGCAGGACCCGAAGCGCTTTGACAAGTTTTCCCTTACCTTCGGCGGCGACATCCTGGTTGATTACTCGAAGAACCTGATCACCGAAGAAACCCTCAAGTTGCTGGTTAATCTGGCCAAAGAGACCGATCTTCGCAGCGCGATCGATGCCATGTTCAATGGCGACAAGATCAACATGACCGAAGGGCGCTCCGTACTGCACGTGGCCCTGCGCAACCGCTCCGACCGCCCCATCGAGTGCGACGGCAAGGATGTGATGCCGGAAGTGAATGCCGTCCTGGCCAAGATGAAAGGCTTCTGCGAGAAGATCATCTCCGGCGAGTGGAAAGGCTACACCGGCAAAGCGATCCAGCACGTGGTCAACATCGGTATCGGTGGCTCCGATCTGGGCCCGGTGATGATCACCGAGGCACTGCGTCCCTACAAAAACCACCTGCAGATGCACTTCGTCTCTAACGTCGATGGCACCCATATCGCCGAGACCCTGAAGAAGATCGATCCGGAAACCACCCTGTTCCTGGTGGCCTCCAAGACCTTCACCACTCAGGAGACCATGACCAACGCCCTGACCGCCCGCGACTGGTTCATCAACATCGCCGGTGACAAGGCCCACGTTGCCAAGCACTTCGCTGCGCTCTCCACCAACGGCAAGGCCGTTGCCGAGTTCGGTATCGACACCAACAACATGTTCGAGTTCTGGGACTGGGTTGGCGGCCGCTACTCCTCCTGGTCTGCCATCGGCATGCCCATCGCCCTGTCTGTCGGTTTCGAGAACTTCGAAGCCCTGCTGCAAGGCGCCTTCGAGATGGACATGCATTTCGCCACAGCCTCCTATGAGCAGAACGTGCCGGTGCTGCTGGCGCTGATTGGCCTGTGGTACAACAACTTCTACGGTGCCGAATCCGAAGCCATCCTGCCGTACGACCAGTACATGCACCGCTTCCCTGCCTACTTCCAGCAGGGCAACATGGAGTCCAACGGCAAGTACGTGGATCGCAACGGCAAACCGGTTGACTACCAGACCGGCCCCATCATCTGGGGTGAGCCGGGCACCAACGGCCAGCACGCCTTCTACCAGCTGATCCATCAGGGCACCAAGCTGATCCCCTGTGACTTCCTGGCGCCGGCCATCAGCCACAACCCGATCGGTGACCATCACCCGAAACTGCTGGCCAACTTCTTCGCCCAGACCGAGGCGCTGGCCTTCGGCAAGAGTAAGGAAGAGGTTGAAGCCGAGTTTCTGGCGGCTGGCAAAACCCTGGAGCAGGTCAAGGATCTGGTGCCGTTCAAGGTGTTTGAAGGCAACCGCCCGACCAACTCCATCCTGTTCAAGAGCCTGACCCCGAAAACCCTGGGTGCCCTGATCGCCATGTACGAACACAAGATCTTCGTACAGGGCGCAATCTGGAACATCTTCTCCTTCGACCAGTGGGGCGTGGAGCTGGGCAAACAGCTGGCCAACAAGATCCTGCCGGAGCTGGGCAACAACGAGGCTGTCACCAGCCACGACTGCTCCACCAACGGTCTGATCAACACCTGGAAAGCGTGGAAAGCCTGATTTATCCAGCCTTTCTGAATGCAAAAGCCCCGCTCGATGAGCGGGGCTTTTTTATGACCATCTTTTATGACTGTCAGGCTGATTTTTCTGGCTGGCCGGTCGGGTGTCCAGTCCGACCGGCGACGGGGATCGTCATCCCCGCCCCTTCATCATCCAGCCCGATGCCGGCTTAACCGCCAACGGCGATACGTTTCATGTCCTTCATGTAACCGCGCAGTACCTGACCGATTTTCTCGATCGGGTGGTTGCGAGTCGCTTCGTTGGCCGCCAGCAGCGCCAGGTTATCCACGCTCTGCCCTTCCGCCTTGCTGGCACCCAGATCACCCGCCTTCAGGGTCGGCATGAAGTGCTCGCGCAGCAAGGGCACGGCGGCGTTGGCGAACAGGTAGTTACCGTACTCGGCGGTGTCGGAGATGACCACGTTCATCTCGTACAAGCGCTTGCGGGCAACCGTGTTGGCGATCAGCGGCAGCTCGTGCAGGGATTCGTAGTAGGCGGACTCCTCGTAGATACCGGAAGCCACCATGGTCTCGAACGCCAGCTCGACACCCGCCTTGACCATGGCCACCATCACCACGCCATTGTCGAAGTACTCCTGCTCGGCAATCTTGCCTGCAAACGCCGGGGCGTTTTCGAAGGCGGATTTACCGGTCTCTTCACGCCAGGTGAACAGCTTGACGTCATCTTCGGCCCAATCGGCCATCATGCCGCGGGAGAACTCACCGGCGATGATGTCGTCCATATGCTTCTCGAACAGCGGGCGCATCAGGGTCTTGAGCTGCTCGGAGAGCTCGAAAGCGCGCAGCTTGGCCGGGTTGGAGAGGCGGTCCATCATCAGGCTGATGCCACCCTGTTTCAGGGCTTCGGTGATGGTCTCCCAGCCGAACTGGATCAACTTGCCGGCGTAGGCCGGGTCGGTGCCTTCGGCCACCAGCTTGTCGTAGCAGAGCAGGGAACCTGCTTGCAGCATGCCGCAGAGGATGGTCTGCTCGCCCATCAGATCGGATTTCACTTCCGCTACGAAGGAGGACTCCAGCACCCCGGCACGGTCGCCGCCGGTAGCAGAGGCCCACGCCTTGGCGATGGCCATGCCTTCGCCTTGCGGGTCATTTTCCGGGTGAACGGCGATCAGGGTCGGTACGCCGAAGCCGCGCTTGTACTCTTCACGTACCTCAGTGCCCGGGCACTTGGGCGCAACCATCACGACGGTGATGTCGGAACGGATCTGCTGACCCTCTTCCACCACGTTGAAACCGTGGGAGTAGCCCAATGCGGCGCCCTGCTTCATCAGCGGCATCACGGTTTTCACTACGTCGGAGTGCTGTTTGTCCGGAGTCAGGTTCAGCACCAGATCAGCGGTCGGGATCAGCTCTTCATAGGTGCCGACCGCGAAGCCGTTGTCGGTAGCCTTCTGCCAGGAGGCGCGCTTCTCGGTGATAGCAGCCTTGCGCAGGGCGTAGGAGATATCCAGCCCGGAGTCGCGCATGTTCAGACCCTGGTTCAGACCCTGGGCACCACAGCCCACAATCACCACCTTCTTGCCCTTCAGCACGTTGCAGCCGTCCGCGAACTCTTCGCGCTGCATGAAACGACACTTGCCCAGTTGGGCCAACTGCTGACGCAGGTTCAAGGTGTTGAAATAGTTAGCCATGGTGATTGCTCCGTTCGATTGATTCCATGCCGGATGGCGGCGTTGTCTGAACCACTATAGCGCGGGACACTTATTGCCTGAACTGATATATTCGAAACAGTACGTTGCAATAATTGAAACGTTAACCCTTCATAATCGCCTGCTGAATGTACCGCGAGATGGCAGAAACAAGCCGCCAACCGCTGGATATCGGGCACACATGCCGCGCCAGGAGCTGAAAGATGGACCTTCGCAATCTCGAGCTGTTTCTCCACCTCGCCGACTCCCTCCACTTCGGCAAGAGCGCCGATGCCATGGCGGTCAGCCCCTCCACCCTGAGTCGCGCCATCCAGCGGCTGGAGCAGGAGACCGGCTGCGTGCTGTTCGAGCGGGACAACCGCTCGGTGCGGCTCACCCCAGCGGGCGAGAAGCTGCGGGAGTTTGGCGGCGGCCTGTTGCAGGAGTGGCGTCAGCTCAAGCAGGAGCTCAAACGCAGCGATGAACCGCTGCAGGGGCGGCTGCGGGTGTTCTGCTCGGTCACCGCCAGTTACTTTCTGCTGCCCGAGGTACTGGAGCGCTTTCGCCGCCGCTACCCCCAGCTGGAGATCAAGCTGGAGACCGGCGACCCGGCGCTGGCGGTGGACAAGATCCTGGCCGATGAGGCCGATCTCGCCATCGCCGCCCGCCCCGATGCCCTGCCCGCCAAGCTGGAGTTCGCCAGCCTGCAGCAGGTGCCGCTGGTTTTTATCGCGCCGCGCAACGCCCCGCAACTGAACCAGTGGTTCCGTCAGGGAGAACCTGATTGGGAGCAGCTGCCGGTCATCCTCTCCGAGCAGGGGCTAGCCCGCAAACGCAGCGATCAGTGGTTTCGCAACAAGGGGATAGCGCCCAACATCTACGCCGAAGTGGCGGGTAACGAGGGGATCGTCGCCATGGTGGCGCTCGGTTGTGGTGTGGGGCTGGTGCCGGCGGCGGTGATCGACCATAGCCCGCTCGGCGACAAGGTGCGGATCATCGACCTCAAGCCCGCCTTCAAGCCATTTGATGTGGGGATCGGGGTGCTCAAGAAGCGACTGGAAGAGCCGTTGATCCGCGCCTTCTGGGATACGGCGCAGAACCAGAACTCACTGCGCTGAGACGGGCTGGTAGATGAGCGTCGGGTCGGCCATCATCTTGCGACTCGACAACGGCAGATCAGGGTTGTTCAGCTCGAGGCGCTGCCGCTGGTCGAGCTGTAAACGGCGGATGGTGCTGCCAAACCCCTCCTCGAAGATCCGGTCAAAATCCCCGGTTTGCCGCGCCCGCTGCAGGCCAAGCTCGATGCGCTGCGCCAGCTCCGGATATTTGGGCGAAACAAAGAAGAGCAGCGCCAGCGGATAGCGAAACACCAGATGGGGCTCGATGGCCAGATCCGGGTGCTGTTTCAGCTCATCCTCGACCTCGATGACGGAGCGCAAAAAGCAGTCGAAACGCTGCTTGCGCAACATGTTAAACAGCGCTTCGTAGAGGTTGCCCGCCATCACATTGAGGCCGTTGGCCCTCAGCAACTGGGTGTCAGGCCAGGATCTGTGCTGGCCGATGATGAGGCCGGAGCGGCGCCAGTCGGCCAACGAGTGAATAGCGGCAAAGCGCCCCCCATCCCCCTGCCGGATCAGACAAACCCGCCAGCCGAGCAGCCCCTTGGCCAATGGGATGTGTACCGCCAGCAGATCCCTTTCCCGCTCCTCATCGGGAGCAAACACTCCGACCTGAACCAGCTCGCCGCTGTGCAGCTCTTTCACCGTCCGCCCCTGTTCCATCGGCGGGCTGGAGACCAGCTGGTAGGGGCCATATTCAGGCACCGTCAGATCGAGGGAGAGCCGCAACAACTGCACCACTGCCGGGTTGGGATGCTCCAGCAGCAGATTCCAGGCGCGGATCGACTGCACCGCAGCCGACGCATCCGCCGCCCACAGCCACAACACCATGCACCACAATCCGACTCGCTTCATTCCCTGCACCATCCAAGCGCCATGCTTCTGGTCATACTATAACGCCAGCCAAGGGCCTGATGCGGCGTTCGCTGCCAGATGTGTGAACCTTCTCCTGTCCCGTCTCATGTCAGAAGTGACAATAGGCAAACCGGGCAAGGGATCGCAGACTGAATATTCGCCATCATCGAACTACATCAGGGAGGAGCGCCATGAAACAGCATCTGGTCGAGATCAAGGGATCAACCCTGTTTGAGGAGTATTTGCAGAGCATGGGTCTGCCCAGCACCTTGCTGGACAGGGAGCAGGAGATCTATCTGCAGGAGCGTCACCTCGGTGCCATCCGCCGGGTACAGGGGGAGCTGCGCTTTTACCTGCGCGCCAACGCCCTGAACAAACGGTGATCGGGAGCCGGTCACAGAACCTGCAACAAAGAGGTATTAGACTGGTATCTTCCCCCTTTCGACGGGAGTGCCCATGAACGCAAGCGGTCTGGATCGGCTGTTCAAACCCCAATCAATCGCCATCATCGGCGCCTCGACCGATCCGCACAAAGCGGGCCATGTCATCGTCCGCCACCTGCTGGCGGGCCACTTCAAAGGGCCCATCCTGCCGGTCACCCCGCGCAGCAAAGCAGTGGCCGGCGTGCTGGCCTATCCCGACATTGCCAGCCTGCCACTGGCTCCTGATCTCGCCATCATCTGCACTCGCCGGGAGCGGGTCATCCCCCTGCTGGAGGCGCTTGGCCAGAAGGGAGCGGGCGCAGCCATCATCCTCGCCGCCGATTTTTCACAAGATGAGCGGCAGGAGCTGAAACTGCTCTGCAAGCAATATGGCATCCGCCTGCTCGGACCCAACAGCATGGGGATGCTGCTGCCCGGTCAGGGGCTCAATGCCAGCTTTTCACCGATTGCCGCCAAGCCCGGGCAAGTCGCCTTCCTCTCCCAGTCTGCCGCGGTCAGCACCACAATTCTCGACTGGGCCAAGCAGCATGAGCTGGGATTCTCTGCCTTCATCTCCCTTGGCGATCACTGCGACATCGACTTCGGCCAGCTGCTGGATCAGCTCTCCCGCGACAGCGTGACCCGCGCCATCCTGCTCTACATGGACAAGCTGCACGATGCCCGCCATTTTCTCTCGGCAGCGCGAGCAGCCTCGCGCAACAAGCCGATCCTGGTGCTGAAAAGCGGACGCCACGATCCGGCCCACGGCCTCGACAACGTCTATGACGCCGCCATCCGCCGCGCCGGCATGTTGCGGGTGCGGGATACCCACGAGCTGTTTGCCGCAGTGGAAACCCTCAGCCACTCCATGACCCTCAAGGGGGAGCGGCTCGCCATCATCTCCAATGGCCGCGGGCTGGCCAATATGGCGGTGGATGTGCTGCTGGAGCGGGGCGGCAAACTGGCTCGCCCACCGCTCGATATCGGCAGCGATGCCTCCATCACCACCTATCAGGAGGCGCTGGACAACCTGCTCGGGGAAGAGGGGATCGATGCCATCCTGATCATTCATGCCCCCTCCCTTACAGCCCCCAGCGCACCACTGGCCAGCCACCTTATCGCCCACCTGAAACAGCACCCCAGAGCTCGCCGTTTCAATATCCTCACCAACTGGGCAGGCGAGTACTCGGCGCAGGAGGGGCGCAAACTCTTTACCGAAGCGGGCATCCCGACCTACCGTACTCCGGAAAGCGCCATGGCAGCCTTCATGCATATGGTGGAGTACCGCCGCAACCAGAAGCAGCTGATGGAGACCCCCGCCTCCCTGCACGGCAACCAGCTCAATATCGAGCTCTGCCAGCTGCTGATCCGCCAGGCGCAGGAGCGCAAACAGCTGAGGCTGGATACCCATCTCGCCCACCCCATCTTGCAAGCAGCCGGGCTCACGACCCTGCCCACCTGGATCGTCACCGACGCCATCGAGGCAACCCTGACTGCCGAGCAGATCGGCTACCCAGTGGCAGTCAAACTCCGTTCGCCCGATATCCTGCACAAATCTGCCGTGCACGGTGTGGTGCTCAATCTGCGTACCTCAGCCGAGGTGGCGCAAGCTGCCGATGCCATTCTGGACAGGGTGAAACAGCACGATCCCGGCGCCCGTATTGAAGGGCTGCTGGTACAGCGCATGGCGCGGCGCAGTGGTGGTCTGGAGCTGCGGGTTCGTATCCAGCAAGATGCCATCTTTGGCCCCGTCATCCTGCTCGGTGAGTCGGGCGCGGAGCCACAGGAGATGGTTGCAGCACTGCCGCCGCTCAATCAGGCGCTGGCCCGTTACCAGATCATCGGTGCGCTCAAGAGTCGCAAGATCCGTGAACACGCCACTCCGGATCGGCTGGATATCGATGCCCTCGGTCAGGTGCTCTGCCAGCTATCCGAACTGCTGCTCGCCTTCCCGCAAATACAGGAGCTGGATCTCCATCCGCTGCAAGCCTGCGGCGCCGAGATGGTGGTGCTGGATGCCAGCGTCACACTGGCCGACCCAGCACTTCCACCCGCCAGTCAGCTGGCGATCCGCCCCTACCCGACCGAGCTGGAGGAAGGGGCCTGGCTCAAGGATCAAAGCCATGTTCTATTGCGCCCCATTCGCCCGGAAGATGAACCGGCTCACAAACAGTTCGTGCTGCAGGTTTCCGATGAGGACAGGTACAAACGCTTCTTCGCCGACGTGGGTGAGCTGGGTCACGAAGAGTTGGCCCGCATGACCCAGATCGATTACGACCGCGAAATGGCCTTTGTCGCCGTAGGGCAGGATGGGGAGCGCAAAGATCAGATTCTCGGGGTGGTGCGCGCCATCTCGACGCCGGATCTCAGCGATGCCGAATTTGCCATTCTGGTTCGTTCCGACCTGAAAGGACTGGGGCTCGGCAAACTGATGATGGAGAAGATCATCCGCTACGCCTGCGAGCAGGGGATTGGCCAGCTCTCAGGCATGACCATGCCGAGCAATCGCGGCATGGTAGCCCTCGCCAGGCGACTCGGCTTTACCATTGATGTCCAGATGGAAGAGGGGGTGGTCTATATGGCCCTTCCCTGTGGGGCTGGAGTCCGGTGATGGGGATGGGTGGCCGCGAGTAATCCAGTACCAATGGTTGCGAATCATCCAAAAATGACTGTAATTACATACCAAAAGGAGGGAATAGTGGGT
>NZ_CAWMDN010000159.1:0-18322 GCF_963866575.1 Aeromonas sp. L_1B5_3 | reverse complement strand
CTCCACCATCATTCAAGAAAACCCGGCCTTGTGCCGGGTTTTCGCTTTTCTGGCCCATACGGTTTGCCACCCCTTGTCAGATCTGACAGTTGCATTTGCTGCCGATTCTGTTCACTTTGTCATCACCTTTATCAGAGTATTCACATCATGTTTGAGATCTGGGACGAACATGGCCATGCCACCGGGCTCACGCTGCAAGCCCTGAAAAAGCGCATGGAAGGCTATCAGGGCGACCTGATGGTTCGCTACAGCAACAAGCTTGGCCTGCCCACGACGCTCTTCGTGACAGTGAAGCAGGGTATTCCCTACCAGCGCTTCAAAGCGGGCAGCCCCAGACTTGACTGGGAGTGGCTGGCTGGCGCCACCA
This sequence comes from Aeromonas sp. L_1B5_3, assembly GCF_963866575.1. Classification (NCBI taxonomy): domain Bacteria; kingdom Pseudomonadati; phylum Pseudomonadota; class Gammaproteobacteria; order Aeromonadales; family Aeromonadaceae; genus Aeromonas; species Aeromonas sp. L_1B5_3. The sequence goes on along the minus strand of NZ_CAWMDN010000159.1, from coordinate 17,955 downwards.
ATGGCGCCATGCCCCGCACCATTCGCGAACAGCGCTTCGAGATGGCGCTTGCAGCCATCCACTAGATTACTGACTCACACCGCCAGCTCATCGACCAGCTGCTGTAACAGCGCACAAAACCGCGCAAGTTCATCGCCACACGCTGCGGCACCTTGTTGACGGATCCGTTCCTCCAGCCGCCAGCCCTGCTCCGCTGCCTCCGGGATCATCATGGCGAGCGTACCCGCCTGACGGTGCACCCACTCGGCCAAGGCGATATCTTCTTGCGGACGCATGCCAAGTCCACGCTCCAGTTCGTAACGGCACTGCTGCAATGCCTGTCGCAACGGCTCACCCGCGCCAAACAACGCGCTCACCACCGCGAGGTCGAGTAGCCGCTCGGAGGGGAGGATATGCCACTTCTGCAACATCTGGCGCAATCCAGCCAGCAGTACCGGCTTGCCGAGCAGATCGTCCATCCCGGCGGCAAAGCAGCGTTCGCGCTGTTCCGGCAACACGTTGGCGGTCATGGCGATGATCAGCAACCGCTCATCCTGATCCTCCTGCTCGCGCACCTTGCGGGTAAACTCGTAGCCGTCCATCACCGGCATCTGGCAATCGCACAGCACCAGATCGTAAGGAGTGCGCGCCACCATCTCCAGCGCCTGCTCCCCCTGCCCGGCCAGATCACAATGCAAGCCAAGCTGGCCAAGCTGGCGCATCACCAACGACTTGTTTAGCGGGTTATCCTCTACCAGCAGGATCCGATAGGGCAGCTGCTCGCTGGCTTCAGCCTGTTCGCGCAACGGGACCGGCAGCAAGGCATCGGCCAATCCCAGCTGGCGATAGCACACCTCGCGTACCGCATGCCAGGTCAGGGGATTGCTGTTGAGCAGATAACGCCCCGCTTCGCGCCGATAACCCATAGGCGAATTCAGCTCTACCAACCCGATCGCATCACCGGGAGCCTGTTCGCTGTCGCTAAAGTGCAGCTCCGCCCCACCCGCTTGCCCGGTGCAGCTCACCCCCAGCGCACCGAGGTGCAGTAACAGGGTGTGACGCAATTTTTCATCGCGCAGCTCGATGACAGCGCGCATCCCGGCGAGGTGCGGGTCTGGCTCGGAGTGGGCCACAACCGGCAGAGTCACGATCAGCGTGATAAAGGTGCCAAGGCCCGGCCAGCTCTGCAGTCCAATCTCTCCCTGCATCAATCCGGCAAGGGTGTGACAGATGCTGAGCCCCAGCCCGCTACCGCCGTAACTACGGGTAGTCGAGCTCTCCGCCTGTTCAAAAGCCTTGAAGATCCGGCTTTGTGCCTCGTCACTCATGCCAATCCCGCTATCTCGCACCCCAAACTGCAGCCGCTGTCTGCCCTCTGCCTCCTGCAATAGGGCAATGGAAAGCTCGATAAAACCGCGCTCGGTAAACTTGATGGCATTGCTGACAAAGTTGAAGAGGATCTGGCGCAGTCTTAGCACATCGCCATGAAAACGGGCGGCAACCTCCTGATCCGCCAGGAGATAGACTCGCAGCCCCTTGCGCTGCACCTCGCTGACCGTCATGGTCAGCACGCTGTCGATAAGCTCCCGCATCAGGAATGGCACTTCGTCGAGCACCATCTTGCCCGCCTCCAGCTTGGCGTAGTCGAGCACGTTGTCGATCAGCGCATGCAGCCCCTGTGCCCCCCGGTTGATGATCTCCACCATCTGGCGCTGATCTTCGCTCAACCCGGTCAGCGAGAGCTGCTCCGCCATACCAACGATGCCGTTCATCGGGGTACGGATCTCGTGGCTCATGGTGGCCAGAAATTCACCCTTTATGGTGGCTGCCGACTCGGCCCGCACCTTGGCGCTGGCCAGTGCCAGCTCGACCTGATGACGGCGGATGATCTCCTGCCGTAAGCGCCAGTAGGCGACGAGCAGTGTCAGGATAAACAAGCTGACGGCCAACCCCACTGGCAGCAGGGTGCGCACCAGTTTCGCCCTGGGGATCCCTTCGCTGTAATTGAGCGCTAACCAGCTGTTGCGGATCTGGCGCTGCTCCTTGTCACTCATGCTGGCCAGCACCCGGTTCACCAAAGGCAACAAGGGAGCGTACGGCTCACGTACCGCCACAGCCAGCTCATCCTTGAAGGGGGTAGGGGCGGCGATATGGAGTCGGTCATCAAACTGCTCGGTGATAAGACGGGAGACCACCACCAGATTGCCGATATAGGCATCCCCCTGCCCCGCGGCGACACGGGCGAGCCCATCGCAGGCATCACGGGTCGTGGTCAGTTTAAGGTCGGGCACCAGCGCCCTGAGCTCGGGGATCAACATGCCATCGGTCAGCAGCAACTGTTTGCCGGCCAGATCGGAGAGATCCCCGATAGGGAGACTGCCACGTGCAGTCACCAGTACCAACGGGAATGATGCGAAGGGCTCGCTGGCATGCCAACCCACCAGTTGCTTGATGATGCGGGCTGGTAATACAGCCAGATCGACCTCGTGATGCAGCAACAACTGCTGCAGATCTGGCCAGCTCTGTACAGGGACGCTGCTGTATGCCAGCCCCAACTTCTCTTGCAACAACGCCAGGTGATCCATCATCAAACCGACCGAATTGCCCTCCTCATCGCGGTAAGAGAAGGGCACCCAGCCAGGGAGTAATCCCAGCTTTAGCGGCGGCAGCGTCGAGAGCCAGCCACGCTCATCAGGACGCAGTAAAAAATTGCTGTGCCCCATGAAATTGGGCTCCAGACTCTCCCCCAACCAGCGTTTCTCCAGTTCACTGCGCGCCTCGACCGTCAGCGCCTGAATCGCCGTATCAAGCCGGATGGCAAGAGTGTGTTTCTGGCTGGCAATACCAAGGTGAAGGGTCTCCATCAACAAGGGGGATTGGGCGACCACTGCCAACGCCGGGTGACGCTCGATAAACAGATTGGCCACATGGAGATTGCCGATATAGGCATCTGCCCGACCTTGTTCAACCGCCTGCAATGCACGGCGTGTATCGACAAAGAGCCGAGGTGTGACATTGGGATAATGCAGCTTCACCAGTTTCTCGGTCAGAAAGCCTTTTTCGATGGCAATGCTCGCTGACTGCAACCGGCTCACATCCCGAAACAGGGGGCTGTCCTGGCGCACCACCACCACTGTCGGCGAGGTGTAGTAAGGCAGGCTATAAGTGACGCACTGGCGCACTTCAGAGTTAAAGGCATCAAGCAGGATATCCAACTTGCCACGGCAAGCATCTCCATACATGGCTTCCCAGTCCGGATAGATACGCCAGGCAATCCGATAGTCCAGTTTCTTGGCCAACTGCTCCATCAACTCGACACTGAAGCCGGCGGCGGCCTTGCCGTCCCACTGCTGAAAAGGGCCCCACCCTCCGGCCAATATTCCGACTTCAATCGTTGGGACAGAGGGACCAGATTTCGCCAATACGGCAGGCGTCAAGAACAAAACAGAGACAATAATTATGAATCGTTTGATTAATGACATAAGCGAACAATATATAGGCATAACGATTCAAATATATTTATCAAAAGATATATGCACCTGAAAAAATAGGGTGCGCACGGTAGTATAGAAATGTTAGCTTTGATAGCCTGAATATTATTCTTTGTTTTATAAGAGGCTCATCCATGTCCTTCAAGATTATTCTTGCCGATGACCACCCCTTGATTCTGACCGGGATCCGCAGCCTGATTGACCAGATAACCCCCAAATGTGATGTGATCGCCGAGGCATATCAGGTATCTGACTTGCTGAATTTATTGCAGCAACATCATTGTGATTTGCTGATCACTGATTTCAGCATGCCGGGAGATACCCGTAGTGATGGCATGGTCATGATCCAGCAGTTGCGCCGGGATTATCCCAATCTACCCATTATCGTGCTGACCCAAATCCAGAACAGTGCCATTTTGCAATCCCTTATTCAGGTTGGAGTAAAGGGTCTGATACTAAAGAAATCGGTTATTAATGAATTGGCTGATGCCATTCGCCAGATATTGCTCGGCCATCGCTATATTGGCCCGACAGTACAAATGCTGCTGGCCAGTGCCGGTATCTCCGGGCAAGGCAACAGCAACCCGCTGACGCCCAAGGAGAGTGAAGTAGTACGCCTGCTGGCCAGCGGCATGTCGGTTACTCAGGTTGCCGACTACCTTCATCGCAGCGTCAAAACCATCAGCACCCAGAAAAAGAGTGCCATGACTCGGCTGGGCATTAGCAGCGATAGCGCACTCTTTGACTATGCCAAAAGCAGCGGGCTCTGCTAATCGATAGCCGCATCAAAGATCAGGGTGACATCGCCTTTAAAGGAGGAGCCAGGATATTTCATCATCTCGGTAACTGTCCCCCCCACAATCTGAAATCGGATTGCTCTGGCCGCATTGATAACCGGCTTTCCCTGTAGGGGAAGCACAAATCTGTATGTGTTTGTAGTCAACAGCGTCATTTCATTGAGCCTGTTCACATAGTATGTTTTCAAAGGCACTGTTCGTCCCTTGCTATCTTTTAATGCACATTCGCTACTGGCGCTCCATTGATATTGGCAACGCAGCGCTACGGTAAATGGGGCACTAAACCATATCCGAAAAGGAAGGTCTTGCTGCAATATATTTGGCTCTCGTTTTCCACTATGAATCAAATTACTCCATCCACCAGGTGGCAACAAGGTTACTTGGCTATGGCCATCACTATCTCCTTTGGGAAAATCAACTTTCAATTGATGACGGACTGTCAGTGTAAATTTAAGTTCATGCTCTGTTCCCCCAGAATAGGTTGCATCACCCAGATCAATATCCTTATTACGACCTACCATTATTTTTAAACTACCGGTATATTTTCCATTTGACATGGTCAATGGATTGGGAGCTTTGAGGCGAAAACCATAAGTTATCCAGTCTACTGAGTATGATGTTCCATCACCACGTTGACTATTGTAATAACACTCTGATGGACCATTTTGCGCAACTGTTTTAATAGAAAATAATGTCAACTGTCCAGTTACTACTGAACTTGACCACCAGCCACGAGCTTCAAACTGCCTAAAACAGTCGCCATCAATACGACTCATGGGCCATCCATCATTATTAACAAGTGGATACCGCATATTAATTGCTTTTATACCTACATTAGTTGGTATAAATGTCAGCTCATATTGCTCGCCACTATTAATTTTCGTTAATGTTACTTTTTTAGGGCCAATCATCCTAAAGTAATTTATGTAGCTCTGTTTACCCTTAGTCGAATTGATGATTTTGGTTATCGATACGGGTAATTTTACTATGACAGACTCTTCCAAAGGTTTCTGTGGATTACAAAAACTCTGTTCCGATCCCATATCACAAGGTGTTGTGTTAATAAATCGCCCACCATTGATATCATAACCTTCTGGTTTATACTCCGCAGTAATATCAATCACATCCGCAAACAATGAGTGACTAAATATTAGCAGCAATAATATTTTAATGTTTTTCATTTTTTACAGTCATACTTGGTGAACATATTAACTCTCCCAACATAATAATCCCCGATGCATCCGGGCTGTTCTGCTCTCCTGACGAGTTGTTGCAACGGAGAGTGCCATTATGTTCCACGCTAAATTCTGGCTGCCGTCGACTCGCCTCCAGCGCAAAGAAGCCATCATTTTCGGTAAATACCCGCCCTACGGGGTTACTGACCATGGCACCGCGCAGTGGCTGGTTTTGCTCGTCCAGCAGGCGACCAATCACAGTAACGGTGCTCACAGCATTCACCTGCCCATAACTCACCCCACCGCGGTTAAGGTGGTAAGGGAGCACGGTGGGCTTGATGGTGAGCGGTGCTCCCTCGTGGTCAGCCATCTCCAGTTGCAGGGTACCGCTCTGCAAGGCTGGCACCGAGACCAGATGGCGACCGGGCCCAAGGGTCTGTACGCTACCCAGATCGTCGCTAACCCGGATCCGCGCCGCCTCATCATCAGTGTCGATATCGAGGATCATCGCCGCCTCATTGCCCATACCGCCCATCTCGCGAGAGCCCAGAGCCAGCTCACCTTCCTGCCCTATTGCCACCACACTTTCCAGGTTGACGCCGCCGGTCACCTCTGCGTTATAGGAGGATTGCTGGGCAAACAGGTCGCCACCCAACCAGGGCGACGCGAAACGGCCATAGCCGGATAGACCGGTACCATAGCTGTCGTGGGTGCTGCCCACGCTGACCTGACGCAACGGGCCCCAATCCACCTCCTGCTGGTAGTTGAGATAGGCGCTACGCTGGGCTCCGCCCGAGCGCGAGGTATTGCTGCCCAGCCCCAACGACAACTGGCGATCATCTCCCCCCAAGTTGATTGTGAGACTCAGCGTGCTACCGCGATCCCGCTGCTGCGCCGTGCTCTCGCTGCCGGGACGATCGAACAGGGTCACCCCCCAGGTCACCCAACGCCCCCACAACCGATCGCTATAGTGCCACCCCACATCAGCACCATTGCCACGACCAGACTGGTGAGAAACATAGACACCGAGGGAGCCCCACTTTTCCAGCGACTGCTGCAGTGACAGGCTGGACAACGAACTCGCCTCCCCCTGCTTGCGCAGATTGCGTGAATGGCTGGCAACCAGACTGCTGTTGCCATGCCAGTAGATCCCCTGCAAGTCGTAACCCCACCCCATGCCAACACTCTGGTTGAGGGAGGCAAAACCGTGGAGCTGGCTGGTCGCCTCCCAGTCGAGCGAGAGGGAGTGCTGGGCACGCTTGTCCACATACTGACTACCCGCCCCCACTACCAGCGAGGGAAGCAGCAGGTGGTTCACCGCAGCGCCACCACTGGCGCCTTCCAGATCGCTATCTCCCTGCCGCACCAGCCAGCGGGTCTGACGCCCGGCAAACAGGTTGAAACGCCACGGCTCCTCCGGCGTCTGCCAGTTGGAGGGTTTGTAGATCATCTCGCGCCAACGACGGGTCTCCTGACCATCCTCCAGCAGCCGCAGTTCCACCTCGTAGATACCACCGGGTAGCGAGCGGGTATCGAGCGCCTGCAGACCCGATACGACCGGCTGGGACTGGATCAGGTTGCCATCCCGATAGATCTCCACCATGCCCGGCCGTGCCGGTGCCACCTGGATCGGCGCCAGACTAGGTACCCCGCGTTCCCGTCGCAGCAGATCCGAGCTGCCCCACATCACGCCAAGTACTGTGGGCGTCGCACCACTGTAGTAGTTGGGCTGACGCACCAACCCCTGCGCCGAGGGAAAGAAGAAGCCGAGACGATAAAAATTGGCCTCATGGAGCCGTTCTCCATAGACCTGAGCCATCCCCAGATCAGTTGGCCCACCCTCTTGCCAAGTGGCATCCCCCTCCATAAAAGGGGTCCACTGTCCCCAGCTGCCCTCCAGCTGCAGGTTGTAGTGTCCATTGCGCTGGCTGCCCTGCACCAGGTTCAGCTGATTCTGGACGAGCAAGCCCTTGCTCTCTTGAGGCAACGCCATAAAACGCTGATCCCGCGCCCCCTGCTCCACCTGACCGGTCAGCACCGAGAGCTGGGACTCCTCCAGGCTGTATTGCAACCCCACTATGCCTTCAGGACAGGTCCGGCCACACTCGCCGAGCGGCAGATGGCTTCCCAGCTTGCTCAACCAGCGTTCACGCGCCCCCTCGTCAAACTCGCTATCCTGCACATCCATCAGTGAGAGAAGTTGTACCGAGTTATCCCGCCCGAGCAGCACCTCCCCATCCCCCAGCAGGCGACCGTCAACGGTGACTCGCACCATCAGCGGGACACCAAAAAAGTGCTCTTCAAACCCTTCGGGCAACTGCCGCGCCTGCTGCAACAGCAGTGCCGGATCTGCCGCTACCAACGGGGCAGAGAGCAACAGCCCGAGCAAGAGAAGAAGAGAACGAACCATGAAGTGCAACCTGAATGCCTGAAATCTTAATTAAAGGGGGCCTGATGGCCCCCGCGTGTTTATGTCAACGGCTACACTTTCGGCGCTTCGGATTCAAACATCATGCTGACAATCCCCTGATAGTTGCCGGGTTTGTAGCCACCGTTTGGTGCCACGGCCGGAACAATCTCCAGCCCAACCTTTTTGCCGGTATTGGCATCCGCCTGGTTCAGCAAGTCGGCGGATGTGGTGGTCAGTGCGACCCCCGCCACCTTGACCGTCAATCCGATGCTCTCCTTGCCACTGATAATGGTGGCGGGATAGAGCAGATAGCCCTTGATGGGGCCAATGGTGCTCTTCATCTCCAGCTGCTTGGTTAATGGCTCCAACTGCTGACTAAAAGAGTTAAAGGCCAGTTTTTGCGGGGTACTCATCCAATCCCCTACGGGCTGCACATAAAAGTTTTCGGTCGGGATCTGCGCCGTTACCGTCACCGTATGCTCTACTCGCTCGGCCGCCATCAGCGTATTGCTCGCTAACAGCAAGGCCGGGATGATCGATAACTTCTTCATAACTACTCCTTCAGGTGTGATTACCTGTCTTGTGATAGATCGGGATTCAGAGCTTTAGCTCCCGGAATACCGACTTTTTCCCTTCAATCAGTTCAAAACGAACTATTCGGGTTGCCTCTTCACTGACCCGCTTTTTAACGCCAGGCAGCAGATGCATCTTCTCCGGCTGACTGCATGACCTCTCTTTTTCGCCACACAGCTCCAGATAATCGAGAATAACGGTGGCATTGCCCCGGTTCTCCACATAAAGGGCCCCGGTTTCACGTTCAATCCGGGTGTCATAACGGGTCTCTTTGGGTGCCACAAACAGAATGGTGCCAAAACCGGTCATGATGCTGACACCGGCACTTATTTGCTGTTGTGGTGGTAATTCGGTTATTTCATCATCCTGTGGCTTGACCGGTACAAAACGCACCCGAAAATAACGTTCCCGCTCCCGCTCTCCCATATAGATAAAGCGGGTGGCCTGCATGCTGCTTGCGGGAATAATCAACCTTGATGGGCTGGTCACCAGCTGACGAACGCCCTCCTCAGGTAACTCCCGCTCCTGTGGCACACCATCAGCACCATATACAATCTCGGCCAGCGTTATTTTGACAAAGGCCGTCTCATCACCAATATTTCTAACCCGCTTTAGCAGGGTGGTTTTCTCTGCCGGCATATAGTCATATAAAGTACCAACGCTGATATCCGGCGATGCCAATGCATTACTGCTCAATATAAACAGCAACAAAATAGAAAGCTTATTCATGGGTATTATCACACTGCTAAAATAGAAAGAGGCTCTGTCACACCAGAGCTCTAATAAACATTTACTTGCAAACAGCCTAATCAGTATATTTTGTTTGGTTGTTCATCATTAAGGCCAGTCTAGATAATGCTCACACCAAACTTAATCGGAATAATCTGATATTGCCAAACCACTTCCCTCTCTATTTCCCTCTCAATAATCGGACAATTCCTACAGCCAGACTTCTGTTGCCTCTCGTATTATTCGCAGCTATATCCGTCAACAGGTGAGTGCCATGTTTGCGTTCAAAGAAGAGTTTCCGGTCAGTGGCGTGGCATCCCTGACGACAGCGGACATTGCCGTACCCTTTTATCAGCCAATCGTTGACCGGGATCGCCAGATCATCGGCTTTGAAGCGCTGGCCAGACGCTGGGATCCCTCCCGGCAGGGCTACCAGGGCATCGACTTCCTGACTCTGAGCCAGGGTGAAGCTCTGGACATCGATATAGTGATACTGAGAGCGATTTGGCGTGACCTGCCCGTACTGGCACGCCATGCGCCCTGCTCTCTCTCCATCAACTTGAATCCTGCTCTTGAGAGCTCGACATACCAGAACCTGCTGTTGCTGGTGATCCTGCAGGCTCGCAAGCTGGGGATAGCGATCTGGTTCGAGGTGCTGGAACATGCGCCGCTCTATCGCAAACATCGGGAGCTGATCGAAGTGCTGCGCAGCCACGGCGCTCATATCGCCTGCGATGATTTCGGCACCCAGGAGTGCAATTTTCAGCGGGTGATGGCGCTCCCCTACGAGATCATCAAGCTGGATCGCTCCCTGCTGCTGCAGGCGAGCAAGAGTAGCCATGCTTTGCGGATGCTGAGCGGTCTGGTGGAGTATCTGCAGCGCTTTGACATGAAGGTGGTGTGCGAAGGGGTCGAGACCCTGACTCACATCGAGATCGCCAACCAGCTCGGCTGCGACTATCAGCAGGGCTATGCCCACGCCATGCCCGCCCCCCTGTCTCGCTGGGCCTGACAGCGATACACCCCGTTCCTCTTTATCCCTGCCAAATTGCATGATGGCGTGGGGGCGAGTACAATCTCGCACCCCGAATATCTGGCGCATATTTTATAAGCGTGCAGGCTGGATATGCCGTTATCGGGTGGCAGAGCACCATGTAATGGCTCGCGCTGCTGCTCAATCCATACGGCGCCATCAGGTGGCGCCGTCCTGATTTGCAATCAGAACGCAATATAACATACCGCCATAAATTCAGTCACTTACAACAATCTTCAAATTGATATCCATGGAACTATACACAATGCTAGTATGAGACTGCGTTGAGTATTAGGGGCTTCTCATGAGCGATTTGATCGATGTGTTGAGTAAATTTTCTGTACATGACTTGGCTAGAATGCTGGCAGAGAGGATCGAGGCTGACAGTCAGAGCACGTTCAAAAATCGTCATGATTTGGGCGGGGGCATAACACTATTCAAACAAAAAGGCAGCTCCAGATGGCACTGTAGAGTCCATCAACCAGCAGATGGCATTTATGACTATCGTCAGAGCACACGGAAACTCGACTTACGAGATGCAACGTCCGAAGCACATCAAATAGCACTGATGTTAAAAATTAAATTATCGAGTGGTGTTGCGCTTAAAAAGGGTATTACGTTTAAAACAATAGCGAATGAAATCGTTCAATTCTACTTGAAGCGCTCTAAGCCTATAGATACATACTACATTAGCCTGATCAAGAATCACCTCCTTCCATATTTTGGTGAGCAAGAGATTGCTAGCATCAACGATAGATCAGTTAGACTGTTTTGGAATAAATACTGTGAGACTCATGATGCTCCAGGAAAATCACTTGCCAACTCAATCCATATTGTATTGAGAAGAATCTTGCTTGAAGCAAAAGAACAAGCCCTCATAAGCTCGATACCTGACATGAGTAATAAAGTAGAAACTAAAAATATTATAAAAGGAGAGTGCTGGGAACCTAATCAAATAAAAACAATTTTTGATAAATTAACTAAATGGCAATCATTATCCCCAACAAACACCGATAGAGTAATTTTTAACTTGTATTGCAGGTTTCTTTATTTAACCGGTATTAGAACAGGGAATGAGGCACTTGGTGTTAGATGGGATGATCTAAAAACAGAAAAAGATTATTACTTAAAAGTACGCAAGGGGAAAATGGAGGGCACGATAAAAGAGGGCCGTGAGATGATTATTTCAAGGAGTGGGCAGGAGAGCAAGGTTATAATTGAGGTAATGTCTCCGCTAGCTAAAATACAGGGATTTGAAAAAATTTCTGAAGCCAAAGCTAAGGCTCCAAGCCAGTGCCTATTCGAACTAAAACGTCCTGCCGAAATTTGGCGTTCTTTCGCTGATGAGATGGAAGTTGAAGGAACATTGTATTGGTTCAGGCATACCTATATAACTAATGAGATACTTAGGGGAGAGCCGCTTGCACACATTGCTGCGCAGGTCGGCAACAGCGTAAAAATGATCGAACGGCACTACTCTCATGCAACTATGAGACGAATTCGAACTGCTGAATTGGATAGAAATAAAAAAGACAAATGATAAATAGATAGATTTCTAACGTTGAATAAAAATACTATCACTACCATAGCGAGTGAGTGATATCTGAGCACAATTGAAATTTAAACACCCGCGTGTTAGCTTCGCACACGCTCGTGCCACTTCGTTGTTATTCGATTTGTATTATTAGGCGCTTCGCTTTAAAATTTTAGGGCTTCGCCCTCATTTTATCAAAAAATTGACACCCGCATAAATTCTTGTATATGGTCGGGACTTTTTTTATGAACAGATGGCATTACTATTTTTAGTTATGGAAATCGTTAATTGTTTACCAACCAAATTGAAATTCGATGGCACACTACTTTTCCATAATTTTCCATGAAGAGGTGGTTATTTCTATGAACATCATTATGATGAACCCACTTATCTCAAGATGAGGGCTGAGGGTGATAATACCATTTTCATGGCTGGTATTAATTCTGTGTATGGCCACTAAGCTTAAAACGTATAGATTGACATCATAGCGAACAGAAAAGGAACTGGCCATCATGATGCTCAGTGTTTTACACTGAGCAATAGAGATACTGAGTTTTTTTCGTAATAAGAGGAGTCTTCTTTTAAGAAGATCTTCTTAAACAGCTGAAAAACGAAATGGCTGAAGCCCTTGTAGGGCAAGGGCTGCAAGAGATTTCACAATCAATTTTCGTACCATGAATTAACGTAGCAACGTACCATGTTTTAACGCTGACGGCGTACATCGCTTTAACGTCATGGGTTACTATTTTCTACAGCCCCATTGATGACTCTTAAACGCTTCACCTCAACCTGCCTATTAGAGCCAACCTTGTCATTAAACCGAACTCTCCAGCCGTCCAACTCGCTGAGCTGCTTCAATGCAGTAACAATCTCAGCACGTTTACGCCTTATCTCTTTTTTTTCATACTCTGTTTTTGATTTAGATTGGTGAGGCTTGCATGGCTCTCCCCAAATCCGCTGTACTAGGGTATCTATATAAGGAGATAAGTGGTAGCCATGATTGATATTGAATGAAAGCCATGCATGAAGTAGCTTAGCTATATTTGAACTAAGCAAACGACGTTCCTCCAAACATATCCTAGCGTATTGTCCCCCATCGACCGCATATGCAATTTTGGAGTTCAACACAACATAGACGACATCTTCCTCACCAATGACTGATGTGTTGTTGATTAGATAACTCAGTAGCCCAGATCTCCACTTTCTCTCTCCCTTAAATATAAGTAAATTAACATTATTTAATCTATTTAAGCATTTCTTCAACCTATTGTATTCATGACCCGATCTATTCCACCCTAGAATGTTTAAAATGTCGGTCTGTGTAGTAGTTACTAACGCACATTGTTCAGTTTCAGCATCAAAACTTACATTCAAATTATTCCACAATAGAGTCGACTTCGGTCCGGTATTAGCTGACGAAATTATTTTACTCTCTATACCAGCTAGGGCGATTAATGCGAGAAGTACGCTTTGGTCTGAGCTATCAAGCCCTTCTGCCAATTCAGCACACAGTCTTTCATGACCACTTTCAATATCTAGTATAATATTTTTTGGACGCTTACCACTTGGCATAGGCATGAACAACCCAGGTATTCGCCCTAAAAATGGGGCAGCCAGAGCAAAATTCTTTACATTGTGGTCATTATTTTTAGAAATTTTCATCAACTATTGCTTTAGTTTTTTTATTTTCACAGGGTGGCTGGATATTCTTATCTTTCCTAGTGTTTTGGGCTCCTACCAAACGACTATCACGGTCTATGACAACCAAGGTATCAATAGTTTTTCCTTTTGTGGTTTTCCCTATAGCCTCGATTTTTAGATTTATTTCCATTTTTAATCCATCGCTCCCCTCCTTATTTTTGGTGCATTCTAATTTAGTAGTTAGCGCATCATTGCCTTCTATCTTAGCTATAAAATACTCACTGTCTAATGCAGCTTTGAATGAATATGCCCCTCTTGCTCCCTGACCCAAATCTTTTCCTGTGTGATGCACAATGAGAATTGTCGCACCAGTTTTGCATTTTATTTCATCACAACCGGCGATGAATTTCCCCATATCCTCAGCAGAATTCTCATTACCGATAAAACTACGTGCAAGCGTATCAATAACAATCAATCTTACAGGCAAATTAGTTTCTTCTTGAACATTCTTTGTAGCCAAAATTAAATCAGTAACAACCTGTGGTTGTGATACAAATATTGGTTGTGATATACGGTACAGATTGTCTAGGTCATGCCCATCATTGTATTTATTAATCCAGGCGTGCATGCGTTTTTTCATGCCATTGCTTCCCTCGGCAGCAACATAGATTACAGCACCATGTTTTACCTCCCTGCCCTGCCATTTCTTCCCTGATGCGATCCGACAGGCAATATCCATTATAATGAACGATTTTCGCGAACCGCTGGGACCGTAAAATCCAGCTAGCGAATTTTCGTCTAAAAGATCTTCAACTAAAAATTGGTCGTGATCGAAATTTATCGATCCAGCGCCCCTTTCCATAATAAATTTGTTTTTCGGGGAAGATATAGTTTCCATTTCCAATCCACTAATAGAACAATAAAATAAAAAGATCCAAATGTTAACATTAATTCATCAATTAAAATTAGCTAAACAGAAAACTCAGCTACGGAAACCAAAAAAACGCTCAATATACTATCATTAGCTATACAACTAACAAGCAAAAATAGCTTTTCATAGGTGCTAGTAGGCGTTGTTGCCCAAATCAGCCAGCAAGCGACGGTGGTATCCCGATATCTTCTTCCAGTGCGCCAGACCTTCCTTGCGCATCGCCAGCACCGCTTCATTTCTTGTTCTATAACCCCGCGTGCTTGCGAGGCGGGATACAGGCTGTCGCCCCTTTGCGTGAGATAAGCGGATCCCAGCTTGCGCCGCAGTGGGTTGAGTAAGGTGGGCAGGACATCTTCCAGCGAGACTTCTGCTGCCACGATATCGTGGGTTGCCGAGTCCACCGCCAGATGTAACTTGCGCCACACTCGCCGCTTCTCGGCGCCGTGTTTTCTGACCTTCCCTCGCCTTCGCCAAATACCTTCAGGCCAGAAGAGTCGATGACCAGGGAACTGGGAACGATTCATACGCCCCTTGGCGGGTTGTCGATAGGCCACCGTCACCGTGCGTGCTCGCTTGCTTGCTGACACATAGATGGTCGCCCCGGTTTGCCAAGCCCTCAATCAATGAAAGTGAGTCAGGTTGAGATTGCAGCCATAGATCCGGATTTCACCGAGGCAACAGCCTCTATCCCTGATGGAATTCGCTGACTGGCTCCTCTATCAGCTAAACACACTTATTAGTGCCCTGTGTCTGTCGGGTTTTGCCAGTCACGGTCTGACCTGCCTCGCCATCACGTCATGATCGCCCGTGCAATCGGTGGTACTTTCTAACGCTGGTTGTTAACTCGATACTTTGTCACGCTTGCTATGAAACACCGTTCCTGTGCTAGCTATTGCGCTCAGGCCGCTACTGCGTGATCAGCATCGTACTCGCGCTCATGGGCAAGTAATGCCCAGATGATGCGTGCATTCTTGTTGGCCAGTCCCACTACCGTTACATTATGGTTACGTCGCTCCATGACCCCCGCAAGCCAGCTTCCTGCGTACTCTGTCTTACGCTCAGCGACCCGGAGCACGGAGCGGGCCCCGTGGATCAGCAGTGTGCGTAGATAGATGTCACCGCGTTTGCTTATCCCCAACAGGGTCTGCTTGCCGCCGCTGGAATGTTGCTTGGGTACCAAGCCCAGCCAGGCTGCTAGCTGGCGGCCATTTTCGAACTGCTTTGCATCGCCGATAGACGCTACCAGTGCACTGGCCGTGAGAGGACCAATACCCGGCATCTTAGCCAGCTTCTGGCTTGCCGAGTTTTTTTTGTGCCAACACCAGATCTGCTCTTCCAGTTCATTCACCTGCTTGGCGAGCTCTTTGAGGTGCTCCCCTAAACGCGCTCAATTAATTGACGAAACGTTCCGGGTAGGTTGTTCTCTGCATCCTCCAGGAGCTCGGGCAATCGTAGGCTAATGTGTGCAATACCTTTAGGGACAATGATGCTGCCATGTTCAGCCAGCAGGCCCCTGATTTGATTAGCTTGTGCCGTTCTGGCTTTGACGAACCCTTGCCTTGCGCGATGTAGCGCCAACACGGCTAACTGCTCGCCATTTTTTATTGGCACAAACCGCATATTGGGTCGGGTGACGGCTTCGCAGATAGCTTCTGCATCCGCAGCATCGTTCTTGTTGGTCTTCACATAGGGCTTAACGAACTGCGGCGCCATCAGTTTGACGGTATGCCCCATTCCTTGCAGTTTATTGGCCCAGTAATGGGCACTGCCGCATGCCTCCATGCCGATCAGGCTAGGAGGAAGATTGGTAAAGAATGAGAGCATCTGATCCCGCTTCAACTGTCGCTTGAGGACCGTCTTGCCATGTTGATCAACGCCATGTAATTGGAAGAGATGTTTTGCCAGATCAATGCCGATAGTCGTAGCCTTCATGGTGGTCGCCTCTCTCATCAGTGGGAACTTACATTCGCCACTTTGGCACTCAGATGCCGTTTTGGGGAGGGGCGACCATCCCATTAGCTATAGTCCGGCGCGCACAGCGGTAAGTTCATCAACTCGGACAAGGAGTCGAGTAGCCCCTGAGTTGCGCGAAGCGTGAGGCTGAAAATCCCTTTGGGCATCAGGAAAGTAGGGATAGTTTGGTCGGTGTAGAGCTGGCTGCGTCCCCGTCGTCAGTGATGGGGTGAAGCGATGCGCCCATGATGCAGAGTTGAAGAGGGATGGTAGTGATCAGATCACAGAGCCCTAAGTTAGTTCCATTCAATCTGCATCAATTTGGGCAACAACTCCGACTGGCTGGAATGCCAGGCATGACTAATGATGGCCCTCTGAGATACGGCTCCGTATGAGTGTCAACATCTTATGTCAGATACTTGTTTACACCTTTCTTAGCTCCTGAGGTATCGGCCAATTTTCCTTAAAATCCATAAATTCGGCAACAAACGAAGCCATCAAGCTCTTAACAAATTCATCATATACGGATTGATTGATAGTAACATGTAGGAATGACTCCACTCTCAAGGAATCTCCTACTGCGGCTAAGAAATCCGCATCTTGAAAGGTTAGTGTCACTGTGCCACTTTTTTGATTCTGGCTCAGAACGATCTGCTGATTAGACATTTTCCACCTCGAAATGATGCTTATATGCAGTGTCATTATATGCGTGTAATCACAGCCGTGTACAGTGCGCCGTATAACGTAGACCATAGATCCTCTAGTGAGGAGATAAAATGGATTCTGACGAGTTTGAGCTGGCGATGCTCGCAACTGCATTCGGTAAAAATGTACGAGAACTGCGGTCTGCACGAGGTATGCAACAGGAAAAACTAGCGCTAATTGCTGGTATAGACCGTGGTCATATGGGAAAAATCGAACGTGGGGAGACTAGGGTAACCCTTGAAAAAGTTTATTTGATCGCAAAGGCCCTTGGGGTCTCGCCTGCGTCATTGCTGCCATAGCCATAGCATGGCTGTTGCTCTTACCCAATGGCCCGCCCTGGATTTGCAATAAACTCGAACACGTCAAACACCTCACCTTATCACTGCATACAAACCGCCCTGAGCTGGTTTGGTACAGTTTCAGCTCCAGGCGGATCCATACAAAACCACACTCGTTGTCATCAGACGCATCAGGGAGATGCGTCACATTCGGCCAGAAGTTTGCCCACAAACGCTACATCCGGTGCTCCGTCGACCCTCACAGAGTAGCGATGATACTAGGCAGTCCTCTCATGAGGCCTGTAGGGAAAGGAGACCTTATTTAGGAAATCGTCGGTGTCACAACTCACAAACGCATCGCCCAGACAGCCGATTAGGAAGCCAGCAGGTATCTCAATCCTCTCGTTGTGACTACAACAAAACCGTTGAAAACAACAACCCTGTGCCTGGGAGATATTCTGAAAAAATCGCTGATACCGAGATTGATGTACTGTAAGCATTTCACGATACTTATAATGCAAATGCCTGCGGGCATTGATGTACTGATCACTCCGTTGTCAGCTGACAATCGCCATCGCTGGACAGGACGAGTTCCATCTCACACTACCGATAATCCATCTGCCAGAAAGCACCGAGCCGAAGATCGGCCAGCAGCTTGGTTTCCATTTCTCGATACCGATAATGCGGTTTCCAGCGGCTACTGAGGCGCAGATCACCTCGTTGTCA
>NZ_CAWMDN010000158.1:0-17965 GCF_963866575.1 Aeromonas sp. L_1B5_3 | reverse complement strand
GAGCAGAGCAGAGCAGAGCGTCAGCCATAGTAGGATAGGGGGGGCAGAGTTCAGCGCAGATGGTTGGTATCAGGTGAGGTCACACCAATGAGCCTGCTCCGCATCTTGGGAGAAAGGCAGATAGCAAGAAGGGAGCCTGAGGCTCCCTTCTTTGTTAGCGGTAACTTGATGGCTGTTGGTTAGAACCAGAAGCCGATGATAAAGGAGCCTGCCAGCGTCAGCATCACGTTGGCCACCGCATAGGTTCCTGCGTAGCCAAGCGCCGGAATGGAGCTGTTGGCGGCCTCGTTGACCACATCCATGGCGGGGGCACAGGTACGGGCACCTGTGATGGCGCCGAGCAGCAGGGCCGGGTTCATCTTCAATACCCAGACCCCGAACAGGTAGCCGACCAGTACCGGCAGGGTGGTGACCAGCATGCCGGAGAAGAGCACCACGGCACCCACTTCGCTCAGGTGATCCAGAATGCCACCACCCGCCTTGAGACCGGTGCTCACCATAAAGACCGCCAGACCGAGATCTTTGGCCAGTCGCAGGGCGCCCGGGGGCACGTAGCCGACCGTCGGGTGGTTGGCTCGCAGATACCCCATCAGAATGCCTGCCAGCAGCAGACCGACCGCGTTGCCGAGGCCAAATTCAATCTGGCCGAACACCAGCGAGACGGAACCGATCAGCAGCCCCAGCACAAAGAAGGTGGTGAAGGCCACCAGATCCGTGGTCTGGCTGTGGATACTGATAAAGCCGATCTTGTTGGCCAGCAGTTTGACCCGCTGTTTTTCGCCGCTGATCTGAAGCACGTCGCCTTTTTGCAGCATGATGTTGCGATCGAAGGGCATCTCGATTTGAGAACGCACCACCCGGTTGAGGAAGCACCCCTTCTCGGTCAGGTTGAGTTCCACCAGATGACGACCCACCACGGAGTCGTTCTTTACCACGATCTCTTCGGTGACGATCTGCAGGTCGAGCAGGTTGCGATCAAACACCTCTTTACCGTTGCGGTAGTTGACGTCCAGCTTCTCGTGGCTCTCGGGATAGCCCACCAGAGCGATCTCATCCCCTTCCTGAATGACGGCATCGCCATCGGGACTGGCGAGAATGCCGTTGCGGCGGATCCGCTCCACATAGCAGCCGGTGTGGGGATAGATGCCGGTTTCACGCAGGGTGCGGCCGCCAATCCAGGCTGCCAGCTCGGGGCCAACCCGATAGGCGCGGATGATGGGCAGGTAGGTCTTGCGACTGTCGCTGTCGGAGAGACCCCGCTCACGGGCAATTTTTTGCGCCTCGGTGTTGAGATCGAGCCGTGCCAGCGAAGGGAGGTATCGCACTACCAGCATCAGGCCAACCAGACCCACCAGATAGGTCAGGGCGTAGCCGATACCCATGTTGTCGAGCACCGCCTGCATATCGGTCTGATGGGGCAGGTTGAGCAGGCCACTGCGCAGGGCATCCTGGGCACCGACCAGCGCAGGGGTCGAGGTGAGCGACCCCGCCAGAATGCCGGCCGCCATCCCGGGCCCCAGATTGAAGAACTTGGCCAGCCCTACCGTCAGGAAGAGGGCGGTCAGCAGGATCACCAGGGTCAGGGTGATGTAGTGGATGCCATCGCGCAGGAAGACGCTGAAGAAGTGGGGCCCCGCTTCGATCCCCACGCAGAAGATGAAGAGCATGAAGCCGACGTTCTCGGTCGTGGCGGTGAACTCGAAGCCCATCTGACCAAACAGCAGGGCGGTAAACAGCACACCTATGGTGTTGCCAATCTGAAAGTTGCCAATCCGTACCTTGCCAAGCAGCAGGCCAAAAGCCAGCACCACGAAGAGCAGCAGGGAGTCGCTTTGATGTAGCAGTGTCACAAAGTCTATGGTCATGCCCGGAAAAACCGAGGAAAAAAGTGGGGCCGATATTGTGCCGGATCTATCCCCAATAAAGAAGCGCAAGGGGCCGATTAATCGAAAGGGATCTCGCACTATTTCGAGGCGATAGGGGGGCAAGGGGGAAAAAGAGGGAGCTTATTGCTGTGCCCCCCAGTGTCAATTAGTGAAAAATGCTGGTGGCCTCGCTTGGGGGATGGCAGAGGTAAAAACTTTAGATTCTGCTGCCACAACGCTTGATCGAGATCAGTTTCAGAAGATTCAACCAGCGGGATCAGAGGGTGGGCACGAGGTGAAACAGGGGATGATTTGCCTGTTCGCCCAGCCTGACTGGCCTGGCAAAAAGATATCTCGAGAAAGGTTCAAAAGACCCCTTTTGCGCCACTGACCAGAGATGCGTAAAAACAGCATAAAATCAGGTTTCGCTGCAAAACCGCTCCTGAAAAGCCGGGGTTGCCAGCTATCCCGCGTCCCGACAGGGATTGCGGCAGTTACCCACAGAATCTGTGGATAACCCTGTTTATGAATCTTGTTCATCGGCCGGAAAGCCGCGTCACGACTGGGCTGCAAGTGCTGTTCAAAAAATACCGCAGAAAAAAACTTGCTATAAAAATCAAATAGTTAGATATGGCAGAAGAAAACTCTGCAAGGTGGTGCGCGGGAGGAAACGGGAAACGGATCCGCAAACGGGATCTTGTGCATTAAAAAAAGCTGGTGAGGGCACTAAAGTGGATAACTTGCACCGATATGGTGAGGAATTGGCTCCCCCGACTGGACTTGAACCAGTGACATACGGATTAACAGTCCGCCGTTCTACCGACTGAACTACGGGGGAACATCAGGCAAGGAGGGGCATCATACAGAAGGCGCCGGAGAGGGTCAAGCCGTTCGCGCCACCGCAAGCGAGTGTACCGCCGGGGAGCACTCGGTTACACTGCGCTACTTGCTGTTTTGTGTCGGGAGTCTTCATGAGCAAACTGTTCAAACTAGCCAGCCAGTTTCAACCCGCCGGGGATCAGCCCGCTGCAATAGCCAGGCTACTCGATGGCATCGAGTCAGGGCTGGCCCACCAGACCCTGCTCGGGGTGACCGGTTCAGGCAAGACCTTCACCATGGCCAATGTCATCGCCACCCTCAATCGCCCGACCATGATCCTGGCCCCCAACAAGACCCTGGCCGCCCAGCTCTACGGCGAGATGAAGGAGTTCTTCCCCGACAACGCGGTGGAGTATTTCGTCTCCTATTACGACTACTACCAGCCCGAAGCCTATGTGCCGACCACCGATACCTTCATCGAGAAGGATGCCTCCATCAACGATCACATCGAGCAGATGCGATTGTCGGCCACCAAGGCACTGCTGGAGCG
The DNA here is from genome assembly GCF_963866575.1 of Aeromonas sp. L_1B5_3. Classification (NCBI taxonomy): domain Bacteria; kingdom Pseudomonadati; phylum Pseudomonadota; class Gammaproteobacteria; order Aeromonadales; family Aeromonadaceae; genus Aeromonas; species Aeromonas sp. L_1B5_3. The sequence continues at coordinate 14,731 of NZ_CAWMDN010000158.1, read as the reverse complement.
GCGCGACGTGGTGATCGTCGCCTCGGTGTCGGCCATCTATGGTCTGGGGGATCCCCAAGCTTATCTGAGCATGATGCTGCATCTGAAAGTGGGGGATGTGATCAACCAGCGGGATATCCTGCGCCGGCTCGCCGAGCTGCAGTACACCCGCAACGACATGGCTTTCCAGCGTGGCACCTTCCGGGTACGCGGCGAGGTGATCGACATCTACCCCGCCGAATCGGACAAGCTTGCCCTGCGGGTAGAGCTGTTTGATGAAGAGGTGGAGCGCCTCTCCCTCTTCGACCCGCTGACCGGCGCCATTGAGCAGACGGTGGTGCGCTACACCATCTATCCCAAGACCCACTATGCCACCCCGCGCGAGACCATCCTCGGCGCCATCGAGCACATCAAGGAGGAGCTCAGAGGGCGTCGCGAACAGCTGATGTCACTCAACAAGCTGGTGGAGGAGCAGCGCATCAGCCAGCGTACCCAGTTCGACATGGAGATGATGCAGGAGCTGGGTTACTGCTCCGGCATCGAGAACTACAGTCGCTACCTTTCCGGCCGCGCGCCAGGGGAGCCGCCGCCCACCCTGTTTGACTACCTGCCGGGGGATGGCCTGCTCATCATCGACGAGTCCCACGTCACGGTGCCGCAGATCGGCGCCATGTTCAAAGGGGACCGATCCCGTAAGGAGACCCTGGTGGAGTACGGTTTCCGGCTTCCCTCGGCGCTCGACAACCGGCCGCTCAAGTTTGACGAATTCGAGGCGCTGATGCCGCAGACGGTGTTTGTCTCGGCGACCCCCGGCCCCTACGAGCTGGAGAAATCCGGTGGCGATGTGGTGCAGCAGGTGGTGCGTCCCACCGGTCTGCTCGATCCCGAGGTGGAAGTACGGCCAGTCAGCACCCAGGTGGACGATCTGCTCTCCGAGATCCGCAAGCGGGTTGCCGTGGAGGAGCGGGTGCTGGTCACTACCCTGACCAAGCGAATGGCTGAGGATCTGACCGAATATCTGGCGGAGCACGGGGTCAAGGTGCGCTACCTGCACTCTGACATCGATACCGTGGAGCGGGTTGAGATCATCCGCGATCTGCGTCTCGGCAAGTTTGACGTGCTGGTGGGGATCAACCTGTTGCGGGAAGGTCTCGACATGCCGGAGGTGTCGCTGGTGGCGATTCTCGATGCGGATAAGGAGGGCTTCCTGCGCTCCACCCGTTCGCTGATCCAGACCATAGGCCGGGCGGCGCGCAACCTCAACGGCAAGGTCATCCTCTACGGCGATACCATTACCAACTCCATGCAGGTGGCGATTGAAGAGACCGAGCGGCGCCGTGCCCTGCAGCATGCCCACAACCTCAAGCACGGTATTGTGCCCAAGGGGCTCAATAAGTCGGTGGGAGATGTGATGGACGTGGGGGGCAGTCGCCCCACCGGCAAACCGGGCAAGGGAGGCCGCAAGGCCGCCGAGCCGCAAGGGGAGTACCATGCCCGCTCTGCTAGCGAGATTGCCAAAGAGATCAAACGGATGGAGGAGCAGATGTTTCAGCATGCGCGGGATCTGGAGTTCGAACAGGCTGCTGCACTGCGGGATCAGATCCAGCTGCTGCGCAGCGAGCTGATAGAGTCATGAGCACCAGACGCGGGTTGCTCTGGCGGCGAGTACGCCGCCTCTATCAGGGCTTTCGCCATCCCGGTACCCCCTGGTGGGCCAAGGGACTGGTGATCCTTATCCTGCTTTACGGCATCAGTCCGGTAGATCTGGTGCCGGACATGATCCCGCTTTTTGGCTGGCTCGACGATGCGACCCTGCTGCTTATTCTGCTGTGGGGTTGGGAGCGTTGCCTGCCGCCACAGGTGCGCCACGAGCTGGAGGTAAAATAGTAAGTCACACTCTCTGTCACCATTTTCCCGCTTGCTGGATAAGTCAGGGCGGGCGGTTCAGCAGGAAAAACGGTTTCATTTGGCTGAGGAGTTAGCGGGCTTAAAAAGAGGCCGGCCCAGCGATTGTGGGCCGACTGGCATTGGCGTAGACTCCACGCCGTTCACTTTACGAGTATGGAAAAATGGATCTGATCCTCTTTGCAATCGACTTTATTCTGCACGTTGACGTGCATTTGAAAGAGCTGTTTGAAAACTACGGCATCTGGGTTTACGCCATCCTGTTTCTCATCATCTTCTGCGAGACCGGACTGGTGGTGACCCCCTTCCTGCCGGGTGACTCCCTGCTGTTTGCTGCCGGTGCGCTCACCGTGGGCAGCGTGCTGGATGTTCATACCCTGGCGGCCGTGCTGATCATAGCGGCAGTGCTGGGCAACGTGGTCAACTACACCATAGGTCACTTCTTTGGCGAGCAGCTGTTCCGCAACCCGGATTCAAAAATCTTCCGCCGCGACTATCTGGAGAAGACCCACGCCTTCTATGCCAAACATGGTGGCAAGACCATCATCATTACCCGCTTCCTGCCCATCGTGCGTACCTTCGCCCCCTTCGTGGCCGGCATGGGGGCGATGACCTATCCGCGCTTCCTCGCCTTCAATCTGGTTGGTGGTCTGCTGTGGGTGCTGTCGTTTGTCTATGCGGGCCACTTCTTTGGCAACCTGCCGGTGGTGCGCCAGAACTTTACCCTGCTTATCTTCGGCATCATCGGCATCTCGCTGCTGCCAATGGTCATCGGGGCGATCAAGGCCAAAATGGGCGCCGCCAAGGCGTAACCAGCGGTCAGAAAGCATGAGAAAGAGGGGAGCCATTATGGCTCCCCTTTTTTGTTGTCAACGATCTCTACGCCCATGCAAACGTCAGTTGCAGCAGCGTCCTTTCACCAGATTACCGATGGCTACTACCACGAAGACCAGCAGATAGGCTGCGAAGATGGCGACCAGCCACTGGGGCATGGAGAAGTCGAAGAAACGCCAGCTGATCTCGGCACAATCGCCGTCCGGGAAGAAGAGCCAGGGGATCCACTGATCGAGGGGGGCCCAACTCGGGAAGTCGGCAAACGGGCTGCAGACGTTGAACGGGGAGGGGTTCATCTGATAGTCGACGTGCTTGAGGGCCAGCTGGAAGCCTCGGAAGGCGCTGTATCCCCACAGCAGCATGGCGCTCCAGCGCAGATACCACTTCTGCGGTGCGATGAGACCAACAAGACCGGCCGTGAGCACCCCCAGGGTGGCGAGCCGTTCGTAGACACACATGACGCAGGGGTGAAGCCCGAGCACATGCTGGAAGAAGAGGGCACACAGCTCAAGGAACAGGGCGGAGGCAGCGAGCAGCCCCCACGCCAGTCGATTGGCTGCCAAACGGCGCAGAAACTCGATCATCTGATTGATCTCTCTGAAAAAAATAGTGGCTGAATTAGAGCAGAGCGGACAGCAAAAGAAAAGGGTCCGCAGGGACCCTTCTCGATTAGGCACAATGAGTTCAGTGGAGTGCGGGCGCCACGGCGGCAGCACCCTCTGACAGCACCAGCCATCCCTGCTGATAGAACCACTGGGTAGCGGGGCCGAGCAGCAGCTCGACTGCAAAGAAGCCGACCAGTCCCAGCACCAGGGTGTAGGGCAGCGCCATCCACACCATGCGGCCATAGGAGAGGCGCAGCAGTGGCGCCAGTGGCGAGGTCAGCATGAAGAGGAAGGCGGCCTGACCGTTGGGCGTCGCGACTGACGGCAGGTTGGTGCCGGTGTTGATGGCCACGGCCAGCAGATCGAACTGCTCGCGACTGATGGCGCCGTTGAGCAGGGCCGTTTTCACCTCGTTGATATAGACGGTACCGACAAAGACGTTGTCACTGACCATGGAGAGCAGACCGTTTGCCATATAGAAGAGGGCCAGCTGCTGCTCGGGTTCGGCCGAGAGTACCCACTGGATCACCGGTTTGAACAGCTGTTGATCGATGATCACCGCCACCACGCTGAAGAAGACCGCCAGCAGCGCGGTGAAGGGCAGTGCCTCTTCAAACGCCTTGCCCAGTGCATGCTCTTCGGTGATCCCAGTCAGGGAGGTGGCCAGCACGATGACCGAAAGACCGATGAGGCCCACTGCCGCCAGATGAAGGGCGAGGCCGATGATGAGCCAGACGGCGATCAGCGCCTGGACAATCAACTTGGCCTTGTCCTGCGGACTGCGCTTCGCCTCTTCGTAGCGGTTGTACTCCTCCATGATGGCGCGCACGTTGTCTGGCAGCAGGGTGCCGTAACCAAACCAGCGGAACCGCTCTACCACCACGCAGGTCAGCAGACCGCAGATAAAGACGGGGAGGGTGACGGGGGCCATGCGCACCGCAAACTCGCCAAAGTGCCAGCCAGCCTGCTCGCCGATGATGAGGTTCTGCGGTTCGCCCACCAGGGTACAGACGCCACCCAGGGCGGTACCGATGGCGGCATGCATCATCAGGCTGCGCAAAAATGCGCGGAAGTTGTCGAGGTCCTGACGGTTGAGCTCGGGTACCTCCTGATCCTGGGTATGGTCGTGAGGATTGCCGAACTCCTTGCCGGAGGAGACCTTGTGATAGATCGCGTAGAAGCCGGTCGCCACGCTGATCACCACGGCAATCACGGTCAGGGCGTCGAGAAACGCCGACAGGAAGGCGGAGACCAGACAGAAGGAGAGGGAGAGCAGGATCTTGGAGCGCACCCCGATCAGCAGCTTGGTAAAGACGAAAAGCAACAACTGCTTCATGAAGTAGATGCCGGCCACCATAAAGACCAGCAACAGCAGCACTTCGATGTTGGCGACCAGCTCGTGTTTGACCTGTTCGGCAGAGGTCATGCCGATGAGCACCGCCTCGATGGCCAGCAGACCGCCGGGTTGCAGGGGGTAGCACTTGAGGGCCATGGCAAGGGTGAAGATAAATTCCACCACCAGTAACCAGCCCGCGCTGAAGGGGTCGAGATAGAAGGCGATCGGATTGATCACCAGAAACAGCAGAATGGCGCTTTTATACCAGTGTGGGGCATTGCCGAGGAAGTTCTTGGCAAATGCCTGCCCGAGGCTTATTGGCATGATGTTGGGTCTCTGGGTTGTTGTTGGGATCTTGCATCCATGCAGTCAATGATGGAGCGACCAGTACGTCCGGATGTTGACCTTTCACGAGTTGATGTCACGTGATTTTAATCAAAAAGCGGGCCGATTATAAATAAGAGCAGGCCGGAAGCGGTCTTGATGGTGGTTTAATAACCACACATTGAGCGGCTTCCCACTACAAGGGATGTGATTGAATACAAGTTATCAACAATATTTGTCCCGATGTGAGCAGAGGACTGACCTTCTGCTTGCCAGCCATCATCGCTTTGATATCATTCGTCAGCCTTTTTACGCATTACAACAGAGTCAATTCATGGTTATAAAAGCGCAGAGCCCTGCAGGGTTTGCCGAGGAATACATCATCGAGTCCATCTGGAACAATCGCTTTCCTCCCGGATCCATTCTGCCCGCCGAGCGTGAGTTGTCCGAGTTGATCGGGGTGACGCGGACGACCTTGCGTGAAGTGCTGCAGCGACTGGCCCGTGATGGCTGGCTGACCATCCAGCATGGCAAACCGACCAAGGTGAACAACTTCTGGGAAACCTCGGGTCTCAATATTCTGGAGACGCTGGCTCGTCTCGATCAGGACAAGGTGCCGGATCTGATAGCCCAGTTGCTCTCTGCCCGTACTCACATCTGCACCATCTTTATTCGCGGGGCGATCCGTCACAATCCGGAACAGGCCGCCGAGATCCTGCGCGGTGCCGATGGGGTCGAGAACAACCCGCAGGCTTATGCCGAATTCGATTATCGCCTGCATCACCAGCTGGCGTTTGCTTCCGGCAATCCGATCTACGCGCTGATCCTGAACGGTTTTAAAGGGTTGTATAGCCGGGTCGGTAGCTACTATTTCTCCGACAAGCAGGCCCGCGAGACCGCAGATGCCTACTACAAGACGCTGCTTGGTCTGGCCGAGACCAAAAACCATGAAGCCGTCTTTATGACAGTGCGTCAGTACGGTATCGAGTCAGGCAAACTCTGGACCCGCTTGCGTCAGGACATGCCCAACGATCTGTGTGACAACTGATCGTCAGCCGGACACTCAAAAACGCGCCACCGGGCGCGTTTTTTTATGCCATTGAATCACGCTGCCGGTCGTTTTACGTCACAAGGCGTGCAGAGACAGGGCTGGTTTGGCCCGATAATGGCCATCTAATCGCTTGATCTGGATGGATATTCGGCCGAAAAAGTTGATCCAGCTCAAATGCACCCTGCATTTATTACTTTGGTGGCATTGGACTCATACTCACATTGAGGTCAAATGGCCTCACGAGAGCGGAGCCTACATCCGCCAAAAGGAACACACCTTTCACTGGATGAAGGACACACAATGAGTCTTCTTGAACACACCATCTGGACTGTGCTGGGATACGGGGCCATGCCCTTTATCTTTCTGAGCGGATTCGTAGCCGTGGCAGTCACCTGCTGTGCGCTGCTCAATGCGTTCGGAGTCCAGTCCGCCGAGAAGTGAGTCGCTTCTTGATACCGCCAAATGCCAGTCTTCGGACTGGCATTTGTTTTTTCTATCTTTTAAGGCACTTAAATCCAGGCCTGGGGGCAGAAAGGTTCGAACCTGCCACTGATTTTGATTACACTGACGGCCATATTTTCTACCCCCACTTGTCACAGGGTATTCAAGGTTTTCTATGGCTCTCAAGGCAACCGTATTCAAGGCCCAGATCAGCTTGTCTGATATGGATCGCAATCTCTATCAGGATTTCTCCCTCACGCTGGCACGCCACCCCTCCGAAACCGACGAACGGATGATGATCCGGTTGGCGGCCTTTGCCTGGCATGCTGCCGAGCGGCTGGAGTTCACCAAGGGGCTCAGCGCCGATGATGAACCCGAGCTCTGGCGCAAGAACTACTCGGACGAGATCGAGCTCTGGATTGAGCTGGGTCAGCCCGACGAGAAGCGGCTGAAAAAGGCCTGCAACCGTGCCCGCGAAGTGGTGCTCTATCTCTATGGCGGCCGCGGCACTAGCGTCTGGTGGAAGCAGAATCAGGGCAAGCTTGGCCTGCACGACAACCTCAGCATCATTGAGCTCTCCGAGAGCCAGACCTTGCCGCTCACCGAGATGGTGGAGCGCACCATGCAGCTCACCTGCACCATCTCGGAAGGACAGCTCTGGATCAGTAACGGCAGCAAAGAGGTCACCCTCGATCCGCAACTACTGATGGGCAAGCCTGCCCGCGAACTGTAACGGGAGCTCCCTGTGCTCGGCGCCCTGCTCAATATCGTCATCCCCGTGTTTGCAGTGGTTGGGCTTGGCGCTCTTTATGGCCGATTGCGGCCAGAGGCGGCGCTCGGTTATGTCAATCGGGCCAATATCGAGCTGTTTACCCCGGCGCTGGTCTTCTCCGCCTTGGTCAAGTATCCGCTGGCGCTGGGGGAGCATCTGCCGCTCATCGCGGCCGGCGCGATGGTGATCCTGCTGCCCGGTCTGCTGCTCACGCTACTCAGGCTCAAGGGGATTGAACGGGCGGCGCTCATTTTGCCCGCCATGTTCCGCAATACCGGCAACCTCGGCATTCCCCTGATGGTGCTGGCCTTTGGCGAGCAGCAGCTGGGGGCCATCGTTATCCTCTTTGTGCTCTCCAACCTGCTGCACTTCTCGGTCGGTATGTTTATCCTCTCGGCCAACACCTCCCGCTGGCTCTGGCTGCGCAGTCCGGTGCTGTGGGCCGCGCTGGCCGGATTGCTGGTGGCCAATCTGCATATCGCGCTGCCGGAGTATGTGGTGACCACCGCCTCGCTGGTCGGGCAGATCTCGGTGCCGCTGATGCTCTTTGCGTTGGGAATTAGATTGACGGAAGGGGAGCTGGATCATCTGGGGCTGGCGCTGAAATGTAACCTGCTCTATCTGCTGGCGGGCGCTCTGTCGCTCTTGCTTGCCATATGGTTGTTGCCTCTCAAGGGGGAGTGGATCCCGCTCCTGATGTTGTCGGTTTCCCTGCCGCCTGCGGTGCTTAATTACATGCTTTGCGAGCAGTACCACTGCCAGCCGGAGAAGGTGGCGAGTATCGTGCTCGGCGGCAATGCTCTCTCGGTGGTGGTGATTCCGCTGTCAGTCTGGCTGGCGCTGCACCTGCCGACCTGATCTTGCTCACATCTTCTATATTTTTGTTTTTGTTGGTTTTTATCTTCATCTTTGTGCTCATTTTCCCCGTCATTCATTTTCCCTTTTCGTGATCCCCCCCGAAGTTGTGCTGACGGATATCCCTTAGTATCTGGCCAGCATGGCTCCCTTTAGAGGGAGAACAACAAGAACAAAAAGGAATGATGGATGAGATCCGTGAGCAACCAGTGTCTGTTGATGCAGATCCAGCCCACCATCTTGCGTTTTGCCAAGATGCTGGCGAGTGTGCTGCAACTTGAGGTCGAGATCGTCGATGCCGATATGGTGCGGGTGGCGGGCACTGGCCCCTATGGCAAGTTTTTTGGCCGCCAGCTGGAGGGGGACTCCCGCCTGCTGCGCTATGTCATCGACAATCAGCGGGAAAAGATCGTTACCCACACCAGTGATGATCCGGTCTGTGAGGGGTGCAGCTGCAAGGAGAGCTGTCGTGAGCGCGCCTTCCTCGGGGTACCCATCATGGTGGACGAGGGGTGCATCGGGGTGATCAGCCTGGTCGCCTTCAGCGCCGAGCAGCAGGCCCGTCTCAACAACAATCTGCAGGATGTGTGTGACTATGTGCGCCACATCTCCACCATCTTCGTGGCCAAGCTGCTCGACTCGCGCGGCCTGTCGGACGGGGTCAACAAGGTGTTCCTCGATCTGATGACCCATATGGATCAGGGCTGCCTGCTGCTCGACGAGAAGAATCAGGTGCGCTTTGCCAATGAAGCGGCGCTGCATCATCTGGGCTGTCAGCCGGAGCAGCTGCAGGGGCGTGAGGTGGGGATCCGCCCGCTCACCTTTGCCCGACAGGAGATCAGCGGTCATATCCAGCACATTTTCACCCTGGGCGATCGCCAGGAGCTGATCATCGGTCAGCTGCACCATGTGCAGGGGCAGCAGCTCTTCCTGATGGCCTTTCACCAGTCCCACTCCGGTCAGGTGCGCGAGCCGGATCCGGATGTGCGCATCGACCTGCTGATCGGCGAGAGCAAGCCGATGCGCAACCTCAAGCGGCTGCTGCAGCGCATTGCCCAGAGCCCGTCGAGCGTGCTCATTTGTGGCGAGAGTGGCACCGGCAAGGAGGTGGTGGCCCGCGCGGTTCATCGCCTGAGCCCGCGCCATGACAAACCCTTTATCGCCATCAACTGTGCCGCCATTCCCGAGCAGCTGCTGGAGAGCGAGCTGTTTGGCTATGTGAAGGGCTCCTTCACCGGCGCCTCCAGCGGCGGCAAGCAGGGGCTTATTCAGGCAGCCCATCAGGGCACCCTGTTCCTCGACGAGATCGGCGATATGCCGCTCACTATGCAGGCCAAGCTGCTGCGGGTGCTGGAGCTGCGGGAAGTAACCCCCATCGGCGCCAGCCGGCCGGTGCCGGTGGATATTCGCATCATCGCCGCGACCCATCAGCATCTCGACCAGTACATCGCCGAAGGGAAGTTTCGCGAGGATCTCTTCTATCGCATCAACGTCATCCCTCTCAACCTGCCGCCGCTGCGCGAGCGGGAAGGGGATGTGGAGCTGCTGACCCACTATTTCCTCAACCAGCACACCAGCCGGATCGGCACTGTCTACCCCGGCCTGACGCCGGAGGTGATGGCGCTGCTCAAGGGGTATCGCTGGCCGGGCAACGTGCGCGAACTGAGCAACCTCATCGAATATCTGGTCAACGTCAGCCAGGCGGGTGAGGTGATCGACAGCAGCCTGCTGCCGCCCAACATCATCCGCAATCAGGATCCCCATCCGGTGGTCACCCAGACCATCCCCATCGTGCCCCTGAGCGCCATCCCGGGCGAACCGGTGGCAGCGCAAGGCCCAATGGCGGTGATGCCGGAGAAGTTGCAGGATCCTGCCCCGGGAGAGAGCGGGCTGGAGAGCATGGAGAAACAGATGATCGAGGAGACTCTGCAGCGGCTTGGCAACAAGAAGCTGGCGGCGCAGGCATTGGGGATCGGGATCGCCACCCTCTATCGCAAGATAAAGAAGTACGATATTGCCGTACAGGCCTGATGGTCTGGCGGTGTCGATTCAGCCCGTGTCATGCAAATGGTGATGCGGGCTTTTTGTTGAGCGCAGCAAAAAAAGCGCAAGAAGGCAGGGGAGAGAATGTAAAAAGCCCGCTCGATGAGCGGGCTTTTAAAATTTGGTGCGTCCTAGTGGATTCGAACCACCGACCCCCACCATGTCAAGGTGATGCTCTAACCAGCTGAGCTAAGGACGCAGGGGGCGCAATGCGACTTTCTGTTCTGCAGAGGAGTGGTGGGTTTAATTGGATTCGAACCAACGACCCCTACCATGTCAAGGTAGTGCTCTAACCAACTGAGCTATAAACCCACATCTGCATTTCTTTCAAACTGTTATGGTGCGTCCTAGTGGATTCGAACCACCGACCCCCACCATGTCAAGGTGATGCTCTAACCAGCTGAGCTAAGGACGCATAACAGCAATCTGTGATGGTGCGTCCTAGTGGATTCGAACCACCGACCCCCACCATGTCAAGGTGGTGCTCTAACCAGCTGAGCTAAGGACGCATCACAGAAAAGTGGTGGGTTTAATTGGATTCGAACCAACGACCCCTACCATGTCAAGGTAGTGCTCTAACCAACTGAGCTATAAACCCACTCGATGAAATGAATTCGAACCAACGACACAATCTTCACCGTGCCAAGGTGATGCTCTGACTAACCGAGCAACAAATCCGTTTCACTACGCCAGCATTGCTGGCGTGGTCGGCATACTACCCATGCCCCCCAAGGCTGTCAACAGGCCATACGCACAAAGGAGACTGTTTGCCCAGTTCTTGCGCAGCCTGTTGATTTTGCAGGCGAGTTGCCGCTTTTACTGGGCCCGCGACAGGGTAGTGCACGCCTCCGGCGTCGCGAAGCGACCATAGATATGGCGCAGGCGAGCCCCCAGCATCAGTGCGGCACTGGTGAGGCCGACGATAAAGCCAATCCAGAAGCCCTGCGGCCCCATCCGCGGAACCACCCAGTCGGTGAGACCCAGGATCATGCCGGTCGGCAGCCCCAGCCCCCAGTAGGCGACGATGGTGACGTAGAAGATCGCCTGGGTATCCTTGTAACCACGCAGCGCCGCCGCCGCGACCACCTGCACCGAGTCGGAGATCTGGTAGACAGCGGCAAAGAAGAGCAGCAGGGCGGCCAGTGCAATCACCTGCTGATCATCGGTATAGATGGAGGCAATCTGCTCGCGCAGCAGCACCGTCAGCGCTGCGGTGAGGGCGGCAATGGCCATCCCCAGCAGCAGGCCGGTGCGGGCTGCCACCCGGGCGTGATGAGGCTGACCCTCGCCGATGCTGTGGCCGACCCGGATGGTGACACCCACCCCGATGGAGAGGGGCAGCATAAAGACCAGGCTGGAGAAGTTCAGCGCAATCTGGTGGCTCGCCACCGTCTCGGCGCCGAAGGGGGCCAGCATCAGGGCCACCACGGTAAACAGGGTCACCTCGCAGAAGATGGCCATGGCGATGGGGAACCCCAAGCGGAACAAGCGCCAGATCCGGCTGCCGTTGGGGCGTGCGAGTCGGGAGAAGAGGTTGATCTCCTTGAAATGAGAGGAGAGCTTCACGTAGAGGATCATCGCCAGCAGCATGGCCCACAGCACGATGGCGGTAGCCACGCCACAGCCGACCCCGCCGAGCTTGGGCATGCCGAAGTGACCGTGGATGAAGATGTAGTTGGCGGGAATATTGACCGCCAGCCCGACAAAGCCGATCACCATGGTGGGCATGGTGTGGGAGAGCCCCTCGCTGAAGTTGCGCAGCACCTGGAACATCACGAAGGCGGGCAGGCCCCACAGGATGGCGTGCAGGTAGCCGGTGGTCTTGGCCGCCATCACCGGTTCCACATCCATGAACTGCAGCGCCAGCGGGCTGTAATAGAGCGCAATCATCGCCAGCGGGGTGACGATGAGCGCCAGCCAGAAGCCCTGATGGACGGCCGGGCGGATTTGATCCCGCTTGCGGGCGCCGTTGAGCTGGGAAACGATGGGGGTGAGCGCCATGATGATCCCCTGCACCAGCAGGATCACCGGTAGCCAGAAGCTGGAGGCCACCGACACGGCGGCCAGATCGACCGCACTCACCTGACCCGCCATCACGGTATCGACGAAGTTCATGGCGACCTGGGCGACCTGGGCGACCAGTATGGGGCTGGCTAGACGGACGAGCTGCTTCGCCTCGGACCAATAACGTTGCACTGACACCTCCGAGTGGATCAGATAGATAGAGTAAAGAGCGGAAATCGGGAAGAGCCTTTGCACACCCGGGCGGGCATGCAAAGGGTGGGGGAGGCATTTTAGCCTGAAATTCATCCAGGACGAAATAGTTGCCGCCCCGGCCGCGGGATCAGGCGTCTTCGTGATCGCTGATCAGCAGGTTGGCTGCCGCATAGGCGGCCTGTTCACGCAGTTCGGCGGGCACCCGCTCATCGGCGGCGACCGCGTTGAGGGCGCGGATAGCGGCGGCGATGGCCTTCGGCACATAGCCCTGCTCGCCGGAGCCAATCTGGTTATAGGCAATACGGATCGCTTCACAGCACTCATAAACCATCATGATTTGCTTCCTTGAAAGTAAAAAGGCGAGCAAATATAGCGGTTTTGCTCCCATTTTGTCAGTCTCGCGGTTGTAATTTGCGCCAAGCCCGTTAGTTTGATTACCCCCTTTTCCTGTTTCGGCCTCTTTGATGCTGCTCTCTTCGCGCAACTCACTGGCGATCTTCCTGACGCTGTTTGCTCTTCTCGCCCTGACGCTCAAGGATGGCGCGGACAAATATCTGGTACTCCATGGCTACTCAGTGATGGAGATGGTCTGGTTTCGCTTCTTTGTTCCTTTCCTCGGTCTGCTGCTGTTGTTGCCAAGGCGCACCGTGTCGGCGCTGCTGGCGGTGGATCGCTGGCTATTGCTGCGTTCGCTGCTGTTTCTGGTCTGTGCGCTGGTCTCGGTGATTGCGCTGGCCCATGTGCCGCTCAACGTCTACACCATCATCTGCCAGCTCGGTTCGCTGGCCTTTGTGGTGGCCGGTGTCATCTTTTTCAGGGAGCGGCTGACCAGGGCCAAGGTGGCGGCCGTGTTGCTGGGGCTGTTTGGTGTACTGGTGGTGACTCATCCCGATGGGGGGGACGCGAACCTCTACTACCTGCTGCCACTGGTCATCGTGCTGGCCAACACCGGCTACAACCTCATCACCAAGCTGGTGGATCCACGTCTGACCACCCTCGATATCCTGATCGTCACCTGCTTCATGCTGGGGATGGTGGCAATGGTCGCACTCTGCTGGCAGCCCGCGCTGTGGCGTTTTCCGGCGCTTGCCGACTGGCCCTATCTGCTGGCGCTACCGGTGGTGACCCTGCTCTCCCAATATTGCCTTATCAAGGCGATGCAGTATGCGCAGGCCTCTACTCTGGCGCCTTTCTTCTATTTCCAGATCTTTTTTTCAACCCTCTGCGGCTATTTGATGTTTGGTGAAATGCCGACCCTCAGTAGTATGGCGGGGTGTCTGCTCATCGTGCTGGCTGGCATAGTGGTCATCCATTCCCAGCGCCGGGCGAGTGTGCTGGCGCGGTCTGAGGCGGCGGAGCAGGTGTGACAGTGTGTGTGAAACGAATTGTGTAAAAGCGGATTGTGTAAAAGAAGCGGCCACAGGCCGCGATAAAAAACAGAGCGTGTTACCAGAAACAAAGAGGTGATGATGTTTACCGGAATTGTGCAAGGTGTGGCCGAGCTGGTCGCCATCGAAGAGAGTGCTTCATTTCGTACCCACGTGATCCGCATGCCCAGCCGGGAGTGGGGCGAGGGATTGGCTCTTGGTGCCTCGGTGGCTCACAACGGCTGCTGCTTGACTGTCACCCGAGTCGAGGGGGAGCTGGTCAGCTTCGATTTGATGCAGGAGACCCTGCGCCTGACCAACCTCGGCAAGCTGCAGGTGGGGGACAAGGTCAACGTGGAGCGGGCCGCCCGCTTTGGCGACGAGATCGGCGGTCACGCCATGTCCGGCCATATCATAGGGATGGCGGAAGTGACCTCGGTGATCGACACCCCCAACAACCGTCAGGTGTGGTATCGCCTCGCCCCCGAGCTGATGAAATATGTGCTGACCAAGGGGTATATCGGCATTGACGGTATCAGCCTGACCATCGGCGAGGTGCGCGAGCGGGAGTTTTGCGTTCACCTGATCCCCGAGACGCTGGCTCGCACCAACCTCGGCTGGGTGCGCGCCGGCTGGCCGACCAATATCGAGATCGATCCCCAGACCCAGGCCATCGTCGATACGGTGGAGCGGGTACTGGCCAGCCGAATGGCCTGATGTCAGGAAAAAGCGCAGATGAAACCGGGTCTGAACTATACCTTTCACCACTTTGGCATCCCCAGCGCCGTGCCCTTGCCACATGGCATCCACAGCGAAAAGGTGGGGATGTATACCGAGGATAACCCGGGGCGGTTTCGGGTTCAGTGGCACTACTTTAGCGATGATTCGCCGCTGCACGAGCTGCTGAGAACCGTGCCTCACGTCGCCTTCAATGTGGATGATCTGGCGGCCGCCATTGAGGGGGAAGAGGTGATCCTGGGGCCTGTCTCTTATACACATCTC
>NZ_CAWMDN010000157.1:0-8563 GCF_963866575.1 Aeromonas sp. L_1B5_3 | reverse complement strand
GATCCTATACCGGCCAAGAGGGGGGGCTGTCGCTTTCCGAGGCAAGGAAAAAGGCGGCGCAATGTCGAGCTTGGTTGGAAGAGGGCTATGATCCCGCCTTGATGACTAGGATCGGGAAAGATGAAAGGCTTAAGCCTGTCACGGTTAAAGATGCACTCGAGTATTGGCTCTGTCATCACGCCGATAAGAAAAGGTCGAACAGTGAGAAGCATCGCCAGCAATTTGCTAAGTGGGTCTATCCCCGTATCGGAGATCTTCCTTTGTCAGATTGTGATACTCGTCACTGGTTGAGCGTCTTTGACGAATACTCGAAGGTAGCACCTGTGGCTAGTGGGTATTGTTTCCAAAACTGTAAGCATGCTCTGAAGTTTTGCCGTGTCAGACAGTTTGCAGTGAGTAATGCATTGGATGACTTGACCGTCGCTGATGTTGGGCAAAAAGCAAGTAAGCGAGATAGGGTTCTGACGCTAGAAGAACTGCGAACACTATGGGATTGGGCTGAGAAGCTAGGTCCATATTGCTACTACGGAAATTTGGCCAAGATTCTATTGTCGTTCGGTGCAAGAACTCAAGAAGCTCGGCTATCAGCACCCGAAGAATGGAATCTAGCCGAAGGTACATGGACAGTACCTGCGTCTAACTCAAAAACAGGTAATAAAATCGTGAGACCAATACCTGATTTTATTCGGCCGACGATAGACGCCTTGCTGAAAGCAGCCGCCGCACAGTCATCCCCATACTTGCTAGGGGAACTCAAGCGACCAGAAGCGGTAAGTCAGTGGGGAAGGGGGATTTGGAAGCGGCTCGGGCATAGCGCCCCTTGGACATGGCACGATCTGCGAAGGAGCTTGGCGACCCGCCTAAACGAGGCTGGGATTGCCCCTCATGTCGTGGAACAAATTTTAGGCCATGCTCTACCTGGTGTAATGGCTCACTATGTTCATACGGTTCGGTTACCGGAGCAAAAAATGGCTCTGGAGTTGTGGGGAGGGATTTTGAAACCATCAGAAAAACCGGCAGACAATAATATTGTGCATCTACAAGTGGGATAGGGGAGTACAGCAGCTCTTTTCTTAAATTCGATTTTTAGACTGTGCCTATGGAGGTTACATCGAGTGTACCCTCCATTTTTACCCAGCCTGTACAGCCATGCTGGCCATGTTAGCCGCAGTTACAGAGCTGGAGCCTGTAAAAAACAGAAAGGCCACACTCTATCGGCATGGCCTTATCTATTTAGACGAGGAACTCATCCAGCTGACGACCTTGTTCGAGTTGTTCAGCCAAGAACTTGGGTGTGCGGCCCTGACCGGTCCAGGTATGCTCCACCCCATTCTTGACGTAACGGTATTTCGGAGGACGAGGGGCTCGTTTAGCTTTTTTGTCGATTGCAGCAAGTAGTTCAGCTGGATCAATTCCAGCCTTGTCCATCAGCGTTTGGAACTTAGCCAGCTTTTGCTCGTGTGCTGTCGGCTTAGTTTTACCCTGTTGCGTCGAGTTGAGAACCCACCCTTTTTGTGCTCCTTTACCAAAGGTGCGAATTTTTTTGCCACTTGATAGTGTAGTATCTGCATACGCAAGTACATCTTGAATAAACAAGTCGCGAATATCATTAAGCATTTTTTGTTGATTCGTAGCCGTTTGAAGGTTAATGCGGCTTCGTGTACCTCGATACGAAAACACATCTCCATTTCTAACCTTTTCCCGCCACATCTCACCGATTGACTCCATGATATTAAAATGTTTGCTCCAGTTCTCTTTTAAAAATAAAATCACATGCAGGTAATATCCCCTGACAGAGCAGTAATCCATCTTCCATATATAACCATCAATATATTTCATTATGGGGTTCTTAGCACCATTTCTAAACACTGCATTTCTGCCGGCACGTAGCGTCATTAGCCTGTAGTCATTTACCTGAGAGGGGGTTTTCAATCTCAATTCCAACGCCTTTTCAAACTCAACATCATACTCATCATCAAACTTGAAATTGAACCCTAGGCAAAATCGTATGGCATGAGTACTGCCACTTTTCATGATGGTATTGGCATGTTCCATCACTGAAGCCACGTTTTCTTGCACATTGAACAGCCTTTTACTGGTTGCTTTTTTATAGGCTGGCTGATTGAATATCAAATTGAATCGATTAACGAAGGCGGTAATCAAATCCATCGAAAAGTAACGTTCAAAATCGCCTTTATTTGTTATGTCGATTTTGTTTGCATTAACGGTATTGATGAAAAGCGACACTGCAGGATGCACATTGAGGTGTTGCAAAAAATCATCATGTCCTAAAATGGCGCTCACATTCATTTTCAACAAACGCCTTATTCTCTCCTTTATGTTTCTTTTTTGTACCTTGGTGAATATGCGCCGTTGATTTACATTTTCTATCTGCACGTTACTTTGAATATCTGAATTCAAATCTTCCAAGCTGTTGTATGTCTCGAGTCGGCGACCGATCCGAGGGGGGGTGTGAAAGTTAAACTCTCTGATATATGAGATAAAATGCAGAATCTTATATATGCAAAGGAAGGTATCAAAGTCATCTGTCAGAATTTTTTTGTTACTGTACACCGAGTCAGACGATTTATTTTCCGCAATAAAAATATCTATCTCGGCATTTTTACCTGCACTTAATCCTTTCTCACCTAATCCCTCTCGTGAAAATGCACCATGTATGTTTGTCCTTGTTCGCTTAGCTGCGACGACCCACGCATCATTGCAATCATATATTGCATACGGTCTCGCTATATTGGTTGCGATTTTTTCTTCATTCTTTTTTTTGGAGGTTATTCTGCGCGATGGTTTTAAGTGCGCTTCGGGCGGTACCACTTTATCCTCATTAGATAAGTGGCTGGTGGAAGATAATTCACTTGATGCAATTTTGGCATCGTCGCTCTCGATTTCTCTAACTACAAATCTTCTTTGGCTTTTTACTATGTCTCCAATTTCGCGAGCCAACTTACTTTTTACTTTTTTAGCCATATCATCTTCACCGTAATTCTAAACAGACAATGTCAAATCACTTAAAGTGCAGAGTAGCGCATTATCTTAAGGTAAGTTGCGTTTGTTTTTCATTATTGCAATTCAAGTCACAAATCAGGCCTAGAGGTATCTTTTGATATAATGTGGTTGCAGTTGGCTGGCCGTGTAGACCCTTTGTTTCCCAACGTCCATATCGCAAAACGGCCCTCATAAACCCACTAAAAAACCACGGATGTGGTACGTAAAAAATTTCTTACATGCCCCTAGCTGACCTTAAATGGTGGATTCAGACCTCCATACAATGCAAATGAGGGGCTGGTTGCTAACGTAATGCCTTCATTGTGCTCTCACCCGCTCGAGTTAATCATGTGTTTTTTAACGGGCCCGCTCTTCTGATGAAACAACCCACTACATCATCAGGAGTACACACCATGAACAACACCATCAAAGTCCTGCGCATCAAAGACCTCATCAACAAGATTGGCATGGCCAGGTCTACTATCTATGACTGGCTTAATCCCAAGTCTCCTCGTTATGACGAAACATTCCCCAAACCCTTCAAGATAGGTCAGGCCTCTATTGGTTGGTTTGAGCACGATGTTGATAGCTGGCTTATTCGTAAAAGCCAGTCTTGAATGCATTTTTTCCATCCCTAGTGAGCTCCATAACTTCCAGCGTTATAAATCATACCTTGATAGGCTCATGGGTTAGGGAAATAGCCATGCCTTCTTATATATGTTTTTGGCGTTTTCGTAGGTAAGGCATGCGTATCACGTTTAGGTATATTTATTATTTGATATCACTACCATTCATTAAACATTACTTCTATTCAATACTATTCCTACGCTATGTACAGCCACCCATATACAACCAATAACCATTACCACTATCGCGTACCATTACACCACTCCCATGTGGTGGTCATGCTACCACCAGCATAGTTAGCCAATACCACTCCACTAATCGCCCCTATATGCGCGTGTGTCTATCACACAGCGTAGGGTTACTCCTGCCTAAGCGAGGCCATCATGTTTAATTCAATTAAGCTATTAGATATCCTTACACTTACCGATAAGCTCCAGCATATGACATTCCCGATTGTCAGGGCTGTTTATTCAGCCCCAGGTAAGTCATACATCACTTGCGTTGACCGTAGGCTATCAACCAAACTCTTTAATGTATTGGATACTGTGTGTGATTATTTTTATTGTCATGAGGAGGTATCGTCAGCGCATCCAACGGTATCGCTATTCCTAACGCATATGCGAGAGGTTTATGGATTGCATCTCATCCATGAGCGATATCTCGATAGTGATGTCGGTGACGAATTAGCCAGGGGTATCAATAACGCGCTGTATGCGTTTCTAAGAGAGTTCAAGAGTAAGGCGCACCGTAAGTGCCTCAAGAACCTTGAACGCGTTGAGAGCCGCAATCAGCGCAGTATAGCGACGTATGTTAATAGCCTATTCGACCAGCATGCCAAGCTATTAGTCATCCGATTGGATATCGGCTATCACGAAGACTACTACGACCAGCTCACGTTAGACCTCGTGACGGAAGATCGGAATTGTTACCTTCGTCGAGTACAGAACAAATATCCCGCTCTGTTAGGCTATATCTGGAAAATGGAGTTCGGTGTTGATAGACGTTTCCATACCCACATTACGTTCATTTTTAATGGGGCAGTTCACCAACGAGATATCTCGCTGGGTATAGCGCTGGGAGAGGTATGGGAAGATATGTCCGACAATAACGGGAGCTATTTCAATTGTCAGGTCAGGCGGGAGGAATATCGGGAATGGGGAACTGATGGTATTGGGATGGTCCACTACAGCGATACAACCAAGCGCATAAACCTGATTAATGCGCTGAGTTATCTGACCAAGCTGGATACGCAAATATTGGCGGTATTGCCAGCTGGTCGTCGGACCTTCGGGCGTATGGAGAGACCATCACGCCAACCTCGCCTTGGCAGACCTAGGTTATTGTTCTGTCGGTCTGATTGAAAAGGAACTCAGATAGATATTATCAAGGGAGAGTAAACAGATATCGCTGTGAAGCTGCTTGGGAGCGCCATTACGGCCTCCCAAGTTATTGACCCTGGCATCGGGTGTCAGTCAGTCACAGATGCGCACTGCGAGCTGTTAAGGCGCCAATCGTGCCACCAGCTTATCTACCACCTCCAGCACCAGCGCTCTGTCCTCTGTATCGAGCTTAGCCAACTGTTGGCTGAGCACAATGCCTTGTTCGGTGGGGCGGTTGCTGGTCTCACGCAGGAAGTCTGCAAGCTCACACTCAAACAGCTGGGCGAGCTCTGCCAACCGCACCACGGTAGGCACCACTTTTCCCCGCTCCATCCGAGAGACCGCTTCCATCCCGATATCCAGGTGCTCTGCGACTTGATCCTGGGTCAGTCCCGCTTGTTGGCGTTGCCGTCCAATCGCTTTACCGACGCTTTTGGCTAGATCGTCAAAGTTGATGTCTGTCATAAGTCCTCCAGTCAACCTGTATGGTTGGCCATGGACTCGTTGACATTAAGGACCCTTTGGGGTGAGGATCACCTCATTAGATCTAATTTAGTGAAGTAGTCACCCCAACATCGAAAGGAGTTCGACACGATCTCACCTCTGGCCACTTTGTTGACTGAGTCTGGTTATCGATCCAGCACTCCCACTGACATTACTCGAATGTCTCGCCTACCCGATAGATTCGCCTTATCGGCCCGGCTTTCTTTTGCCATTTACACATTACAGGAGACTCCTCATGCCATTAGTCCTGATCTGGGTTGGACTTGCTTTATTACTGGGATTTGTTGCGGCTGGTAACGGACGCTCATTCTGGGGCTGGTTCATTCTCGGACTTATAATTGACCCGATTTTAGCCGGATTACTTTACTGGTTGATTTGCAGAGATAGTTGATTATCGGATGCACATGTTAATGGTCAAAATTGAATCATGAAGGTTGGTAATATGGGACTTTGGAAAACGCTTACAACTATAAATGGCAATAGCTTGGGTGGCCTTATCATCAAGCTCATTTATAACGTACCTAAGATGAGCGACAGGACGATTATTGATATTGTTACGGGAAGGAAGTGGGCCCCTGAATTCATCAAAATGTTAGCCGCCAAAGAAGGGGCGCTGCGCTCTCTCAAAATGTGACGAGCCTCGCTTTCACCAAGGAAATTGTATAGCCCCCTCTGACTGCCGGGTGATGCTGCGCAATGACATCGGTGGTCAGCTTGGGGGGACCCATTTCCCACTCAAGCTCAATTACACCGAAAGCTGGCGGCTGGTCATGACCGAGCCGTGCCGATTGAGGGAGGTGACCATCTTCACCAATCTGGGCAATGCCTCTTACACCATTGAATAAGTCGTCTGGAGAGTGACATGACAGAAAAAATCAAACTGGCACTGTGGTGCACATGGTTGTCGTTGTTTGCCTTACCGACCTGGGCTGCGCCCCAGTTCACTGTGCCAACGGTCACTAAACGGGTTCCGGCCAACGTTGAGGGCACCCTCAATTTCGCCAGCATGCAGTTTTGGATAGAGACCTCGAAAGGGGAGCGCATCATGCTGATGCCGCTGGATGAAGATGAGCCAAGGCTCATCCCCAGTGTCAGCCAGCCGGTTTCACTGAACGGCATGATGCTGACCTACTCGGATGGTAGCCGTTACTTCGAACCCTCCTTTGCACCCTCGTCAGCCGCATCAAGTACCGCTTCATTTACCATCGTGAAAAATGACGATTACAACATCGAGATCCGGTATGGGGGTGAGGTACTGCTGCGCACCGATGAATATGACGCCATCACGCTCACGCACCGATTGCCGCTGGCCAATGGGCAGGCGGTCTTGTTTGAGCTGCACAGTGGCGGTGTGGCATGCCCGGTACTCTATCAGTTCGCGGTCGCTCAGACGGGGGCGCTGACCATGCTTTCACAGCCCTTTGGTACCTGCAGCGACGAAGGCAAGCTGACCCCCGCCCCCAACGGTTTCACCCTCGACCTGCCCGGCAATCCTCGTCAGCGCTGGGTATGGGATGCCAACAGCTTAACGCTGCGCAAGCAGCCCTGACCACCAGCCACCACACATTCACCACCATCAGGGCACCTTCGGGTGCCCTCTGTTTTATGCCGCATTTTATTTAAGGAACGGTTCATGCCATTACCACAACCGGGGGACCACCTCGTTTCACCCCGCACCGGTTACCAGCACCACGGTATCTATCTGGGAGACCATCAGGTTATCCACTACCAGGGGGTCAGTGCCGGAATACATTCCGGTCAGATAGCTATCACCACGCTTGCCGAGTTTAGCCAAGGGCGGGGTTATCGCATCCAGCACCATAGCGCACGAGCGTTCAACCGGGAGGAGAGTATCGACCGCGCTTACTCCCGTCTTGGAGAGGCGCACTACAGCACGCTCTTTAACAACTGCGAGCACTTCGTGCTCTGGTGCATCGAGGGCTTTCACTACAGCAAGCAGATTAACCAGCTCATTGCTACGGGGTGTATCGCACATCAGGCGCTTCACTCTGTGGCTCGGCAGCCTACCCTTGCGGCCCTGCCTTGCATGGCCACCAGCACGGCACTGAATCCATCAGCAACTACCGCTGTGACCGCTGCAGTCGGTGCGTTGCTGGGGAGTTCGGCCACCTCGCTGGCGGCGCCCTTGGCTGCCACCTACAGCCTCTACCGCGCCTGGCGCTGGTTCAGGGATTAACGCGTCTCACATTCGATACGAAAGGACACACCAAGATGACCATGCCATTTCACTTGGCAGGGATGGCCCTGCCGATTTCGCCCGAGCTGCCTGACTTACTGCGCAGCGTCGTGCGGGAACAACAGTTCGACCTCACCGACCTCTCGACCCTGACCTTCAACTTTCGCAGCCCCGGCTACAGTGCCGAGACGGGTGGCGTCCATCCGGTAGAGCTGCGGCTTATTCGGGGATTGCACGGCTGGGTCTTCGATTACATCACCGACTTCAGTTATCAGGGACTGGGCCAGGATGCCGAGCTCTGCAAGGAGCTCGACTTCAACCTCTCTTGCGACGAGCACTATCTGCAGGGCTGGGGACCACTGCCCGGCGTGGAAGCGCGGGAACTGTTCGCCCTGTGGCAGAGCAATTTCATTAGCTACGCCCAGTTGGGATATTTCACCGTCACGGTCAGCGGGGAGTAGGAGGTGTGTGATGACTAACGAACTGCCGCTCTCCCACACCTCGCGCCAGTGGCTGGGACTGGTCGCCGCCAAGGCCAAGATACAACCGCGCCACCGTGGCCAGCGCTGGTTACTACACATCACTCCTGATAGCCCCCATGCCCGCACCGTTACGCTGCACCTGCGCTGGTCTGGGGTGCAGTGGCAACTGCTCTCCCTCACCAATGCCGAGGATTGGCGCACGATGAGCCAGCCGATAGATGAAATTTGCGTGGACCCCACTCGTCACTGTTTTTGGCGCAGCCAGGCAGGACCGGTTTCTCTCACCGAGCAACCCCGTGTGTTGGCAAGTTGCATATTCCCACGCATGGCGATCGCTCAATAACATTCATGCCGATCACGTAATAACATCC
>NZ_CAWMDN010000156.1:0-2584 GCF_963866575.1 Aeromonas sp. L_1B5_3 | reverse complement strand
GCTAATAACATCATGTCGATCAGCCAATAACATCATGCCGATCACTTTTTTTCTGCCCGCGTTTATAGCGTCTTCCTTTTACTCCGCCTGATCGGCATCGGTCAAGTTGGCGCCCTGTTTTCTCATCGATTCTCCCGTTAAGGTCACGCGCACCGCTCTGTGGATCAGTCGGTCCAAGATCGCCTCGGCGAAGGTTGCCTCTCCGATCATCCCGTACCACTTCTCCACCGGCAATTGGCTCGCCACTATCGTTGAGACGTTGCCGTAGCGGGTATCGATGATCTCCAGCAGGTTGCTGCGTTCGCTCGCGTCCAGCATCTCCATGCCCCAGTCATCCAGGATCAGTACCCCTATGTTGCTTACCCGCTCCAGCAGTTTCGGATAGCTGCCATCCGCTTGGGCCAGTCGCATCTCTTCAAGTAGGGTTTTCAGCCGGTAATACCGCACGCCCACTCCTTGCCGGATAAAGTAACGGCCCAGGGCACACGCCAGGTAACTCTTGCCACAGCCTGCCGCGCCCGTTAGCAGCAGGTTTTGTTGATGACTCAGCCAGTGTCCTTCCAGCAGTTGGCGGATCTGCGCTTTGCTCACGCCTCGACCCGCCCGATAGTCGAGCTGCTCCACCTGTCCGGCTAGCCGGAACCGGGCTTGCTTCTCCAGGCGGTTGGTTTTCCTCTGCTCCCGCTGCACCAGCTCATGGCTCAGTAATAGTTGCAGCCGCTCTTCAAAACCCATATCCAGGTACAGCATGCTCTGGGCCTGCTGCTGGTTCAGAGCCTGTTTCATGCCGCTCAAGTGCAGGCGGCTTAGTTGTTCATCGAGGTGTAATTGCATCGGCTTCTCCTGATCCGTGGGGTTAGTGGAAGTAGTGCTCGCCATGGACATTGTCATGACGGATGTCTTGCAGCGGATCCTGTCGCTCGTTGGCAATGAGTTGTTGCTCCTCCAGGCCATGCTTGAGCATGCTGCGGATGTTGTGCAGCCGGTTGGCGCCGGTCAGGTGCCCCCGGAGGCAGGCCGCTTCCAGCCGCTCCTTGCCATAGGTTTTGCTCTGCCCCAGCAAGGCCAGGCAAGGGCGCACCGCTTGCGTCGAATGCTCTGCCTGCCGGATAAAGCCATCCACCCAATGCGTGGTGTAGGGGCCGATGGACGCCGCCCAGCCAAGCAGTCGCTCTGGCGACCACTCCAGCAGTGCCTGATGATGCGCGGGCATGTGTTCACGCAGGCTGCTGTGCTGGCCTTTGTGATGACTCCGCTGGTGTTCGGCCACGATCTTGCCCGCGTGGTACAGCGTGACGGTATGCTCGGCCAGATGCGCCTCCAGCCGCTTGCCCTGCAAGGCATAGGGCACTGAGTAATAGTGCTTTTCCAGATCGACGTGGTAGTCCTTACCAACCAGCACCGGCACTACTTTGGTGTAGTGATAGGGATAATCCGGCAACGGCTTGAGCGCCGGTGCATCGAGCTCGGCAAACAGTGAGGCACGGCAGCCAGGCAGCTTCTGGAAGGATTTCTGGTTGAGCCGGGTCAGCAGTTCACCCATTCGCTGATTGAGCTGGGCCAGGCTATGGAAGGTTTCATGACGCAGCACCGCCAGGATCCAGCGGGTGACGATCTGCACGCCCACCTCCGCCTTGGACTTATCCTTCGGCTTGCGGGGCCGCGCGGGCATGATCGCCGTACCGAAATGGGCCGCCAGCATCTGGTAGGTAGGGTTGAGATCCGGATCGGTATTGCGCGCCACGCTGACGGCACTCTTGAGGCAATCAGGTACCACCAATTGCGGCACACCGCCAAAGAACTCGAAAGCGCGCTTGTGGCTCATCACCCAGTCATCGAGCTGCTGGGAGCGGGTGGCCTCGGCAAAGGTGTAGTTGGAGGCCCCCAGCACGGCGACAAAGATCTGGGCCCGGTAAAGGATCTCGCCGGTATGCGGATCGACAATGGGCATGGTCTGGCCGCAGTAGTCGACAAAGAGTTTTTCGCCCGCAATATGGGTCTGCCGCATCGAGGGTTGCAGCAGCGCCGCCCACTCTTTATAGAGCCGACAGAAGTGGTTGTAGCTGTAGTGGGAGCCTGGATGGCGCTCGGCGTACTCCTGCCATAGCAGCTCGAGGGTCACGCCTTTTTGACCTGGTTTTTTGAGTTCCTGATGCAACAAGGCCCAGTTGGGAGTGGGTTTGTGCTGAGTTTTATGAACAGAGCAGGTCTTGAGAAATGCGCGCTCCAGGGAGACATCATCCCAGGACTCAGACAGGGGCCAGGTCATGATACCCAGTTGAGCCGCCCGGTTGAGGTAATAGGATACGGTGCTAGGAGAGATATGCAGGCTGAGGGCGATCTGCCGATGAGCCAGTTGAGCCTGATATTTAAGGCGAAGAATTTCTTTGAGTTTTCTCACAGTGATAGGCCTCGCAGACATGCACGTTCCTCTGTTGGAGCAGATGGGAAAGTGCGGGTTTAACGAAGCGGGGAGAAAAAGTCACCAATAACATGGATGCCGATCATGGTTTCCCATCGAGGGTAAAAAGTGATCGGCGTGGGATGTTATTGAGTGATCGGCATGGATGTTATTACGTGATCG
>NZ_CAWMDN010000155.1:0-74954 GCF_963866575.1 Aeromonas sp. L_1B5_3 | reverse complement strand
TTTGGCGCGACGGTTACCGCTATCAGAAGGGGGGCGTCATGCTGAGTGAGTTCACCCCCAAGGGGCAACAACAGGCAGATCTGTTTGCCCCGTCCTCCGCTCAATCGGACGCGCTGATGGCAGTGATGGACCAGATCAAAGCCAAGGGATTGGGGCGAGTAGGCTTTGCCAGCCAAGGTACGGGGTCGCCTGAGTGGATGATGCGACAAGAGCTCCTGAGCCCCTGTTACACCACCCGCTGGGAGGACCTGCCGGTGGCCAGGTAAGTGGATACAGTAATGTGCCTACCGTTTGCTAGATGTGGTACCCCACGTGGTACCCCAATACGAGGTTTTAGGATGATTTCTCAAGATCGACAAGTCGCGGCAGCAGACCGCGAGGATAGGCGCATCTCCTCCCCTCTGATAATCTGCCGTGGCCACGGTAGCCAACTATCCCGTTTTCATTTGGAGTTTTCATGTCACTGACCAAGAGTAAAACCTCGGCCAAGCGAAAAAAAGCCGAGCCGCGCCACGAGAGTCCGGCCCTTGCCTATTTTCATCGCCAGTGGCAGGCCATCGAAAAGCTGCAGGCCAAGCTGGCCAAACAGGAGCAAGAGGGGGCGGATATCTATCAGCGCTTTGTCAGCGACATTGAGCCTCTGGAGCGTGAGCAGTGTGGGCTGATTTTTCAGCTTTGCCAGCGGCTGGCCGGTTTCACCGCCCGCAAAAGTTTTACCCAGTGGCAGCGCGAGATGCTCCATGGCTGGATTGATGAATTGATGGGGTATCTTGAATCCAACCCGTTTCGGGGGGAGCTGGATCTGGAGTCACTCTATATGGCGGTGCAAGCGGGCAGCGTCAGCCAGCTCGATGATGATCAGCTCGAGGCGAGCTGCGATTTTATCACTGACATGCTGCAAGAGGCGTTTGGCGAGAGCCCCGATGATATCGAGCTGCTGCGCGAGATGGTCAGAAATCCCGAGAAGCTGCGCGACTATATGCAAGCCCAGGCCCAAAAACAGGGCGGTGATGAGCATGAGTGGGTCGACGACGCGCCGGACTGTGGCGATGACCCCTTTGCCAATGACGAGGCTTTCGCACGTTGGCAGGATCATCATGACATGGCCGATCCGGATGAGGTTGCCAGGGTTGAGCAACTGCTCGATAACTCAAGCCTTAAGCAGCTCTATCGCAAGCTGGCTATGACGCTGCACCCGGATCGGGAGCAAGACCCGGTCAAGCGTGAAGAGAAGAGCCGCCTGATGGGCGAGCTCAGCCATGCGTGGGAAACGCGGGATATGTTTACTCTGTTGCACCTGGCTCACACCCATCTGCCCGAGGCAGACAAGCTGCTGAGTGAAGAGAATCTGGTGGCCATCAATCCGGCGCTCTGGCAGAAAAAACGTGAGCTCGAGATCTGCTTTTATAGTGGCCCGGAGGGAGTGCAAGGGGTTATCTTGCACAAGTTTAAACAGCGCTCGAAGAAGAAGACCGATCTCGCGTTCGAGGAGCATCAGCACTATCTACAGCGGGATATCAAGCAGTTGCATGGACAACTGGCGACCATCACCACCCTTGCAACCCTCAAACCCTATCTGGCCGAGCGCTGGGACGCACGTCAGCACGCCATCTGGGATGAAGAGCCGGACTTTGATGAGATCTTCTTTCTATAACACTTTTTTCGAAAACACATTTTTTGAAAACACCTATTTCGAAAACAAGAGAGAGCCAATGGCTCTCTCTTGTTTTGGGTAGCTTGAAGGATGTCGTGGCAATGAGACATCCAGATGAGTGCTATCGAGGCGCTGGACAGCCAAGGGCGCATGGAACACCAGCACAAGCTGACTGACCGAGTGAAAGGTGTTAGCGCCTTATTTATTCTCGGCCTGATACTGCACACCGCTCGCCGACATGGTAATGGCCGGTAGCTTTTGACGAACCGCCTCCCAAAAGCTGCTCTTGCGTTTGTGCTGCTGATAAAGCTGATTCAGATACTCCTGTGGCGAACAGAGAGGTCTCTCTCCATCCTCTTGTTCTACCTTTAAGGCCGCCTGATAATCCAGGCTCTTTTTCAGATCCGAGGCTGCCCCCGTGTAGTAGGTGCTCTTGCCCTGATTAACGACATTGGCCACCAATTGACGACGTAGCCGCACTGCCACCACGATAAATCCCTGCTGATAGAGGCGGCTCGACCAGGTTCGTACGGTTGAACCAGCAAGGAGTGAGAGATCCTCCTGCAAGTCTGCATCTGTACATTGCTCAAGCCGTTGTGCCAGTTGTGGCCATGCATCAACCTCCTCCAACAGCAACAAGACCTCGCGTAGCCCCCATGATTCGGCAATGGCAACAAACTGGCCTAATGCTACTTCTCTAGGCTCATCTCCACTTTGGCAATAACTCGCAAAAAACGAGTTTGCCCGTGTGCTAGCAAACGCGCGTAATGCCTGAGCATGAGCGTCAGCTCGGCGTCCCTCTTCCAGATAGGCCCGGATCAACACTTGATGCCACAGGTTCAATTGGCGGTGGCGCTGCAACAGAGCCGAGTCCATTGCCTCTAATACCGCGATGGCTTGATCGGCGCGTAATTCGTCGGTCAGCAGTCTGGCATAGTCAATCTGCTGACGGGGGTGGCTAAAGAGACCAGCCTGTTGCACCGAGTCAAAGAATGCAATATCACGCAACTCAAAGCTCAACCCCAACGCCTCTGGCAATAGACCTGCCGCCGCATAGTTATCGCGCAAGGCTCGCATCACTGGGGAGCCGAGCACATCACGGTAATCAAACAGGCAAGTAATGCTGATCGATGGATCAATGTCTGACAATCCGTCACGCAATCGACGAGCCAGCACCTCTGGGGGGACAGACTCTCGTTGAGCAGCGATCGCCATCAACCACTGTTCGACCAGCGCAAGATGGTAGTCCTCCCAGCTGCCACTGGATGTATCCATCTTTTCATACAAGGCTCTGGCATTCGCCAGCAACTCGAGGGCGAAGAGTTCTCCCTCCCTTGGAGAGGCGACGATCCCCTTGGCCAGCAACGGAATAAACTGATTTTGCAAGGTATCGAAGAAGGCATCCACCTCCTTATAATCCCAGGAAGGGGGGCGACGAGTGAGCTTGCTATACTCTTTTTTTGCCAATGCCAATAATGCATCCTCAGCAGTAAGGTACTGGTTAATCAGGTGCTTTTTTGCGAGGGGAAGATGCGTTGCCAGGTCAAGCACGATAGCCAACAGCTCGGCTTGGCTTTTGCTTTCCAGTTTACTCAATTGCGCTTTGGTTAATATTCGTGCCATCAGCTGAACTACCCATTATCAGGTCTATCTAATCGAACATTGTGCCTGAGACCGATATAGATGCCTATCCATTGGAGCGACATCCCCCGGATGACAGAGACCATAAAGAACACATGGTTAAGAAACCATGTCTACGTCGCTGGAGGCGCTCAGCAATGAACACCTGCAAGAGCAAGCCACCAAGGCCCGATTTGCTGCTCGTATCCTTCATGCCCACTTTCTGGCACAACGTAGCGAACACCAGTGGTGGTACCCATCAAGATTGGCCGCAACGAGCCGTGTCCCTTTGGCTGCGGCTAGAAGTACAAGCAGTGCTGTTTGCACTGACCAACAACATAGATAGCAAGAGAGGGCCATTGGCCCTCTCTTGCATTAGGCAACATGGGGAGGATAGGTACAGTTATGTGGTCAACGCTGTTCATCAGGCTAGTCCGAGTTGAGTCGTCGACAATGATAACTAGTCTTGTAGGTGTGGGTTCAAATGTGGGTTCAAAACGAAAAAGGCACTATCAATAAAATGATGGTGCCTTTATTTTCAATAGCTTAGCTGTTATGGCTTAGTTCATGCCGTAACGCTTGAGCTTCTTGCGCAGGGTACCACGGTTGATGCCCATCATCACGGCGGCGCGAGTCTGGTTACCGCGGGTGTACTGCATGATCACGTCCAGCATCGGCGCTTCGACTTCGGAAAGAACCATATCGTACAGATCAATCACTTCCTGACCGTTCAACTGGGCCAGGTAGTTACGCAGGGCCTGTTGCACAGAGTCACGCAGGGGGCGCTGGGTCGGCTCGGCAGCGTGATTGTGAGTAGTTGTTACCAATGCATCAGAAGTCAGGGTTTGTTCGAACATATTCGGTCGGCTCTTTAGTTATGCGTTAACCTAATCCATCGAAATACGCTTCGAGTGCCTCAAGTTGTGCGTCTGCACAATCCAGGGCATTGAAGTGCTTACGGAATTCTCGGCCCGTCTCTTCTTCATCCAGATACCAGCCCACGTGTTTACGGGCTATGCGCGCTCCCAGATATGCACCATAAAACTGGTGCAGGTTGGTTACATGCTCGTTCATCAGGGTGCGAACCTCTTCCCTTTCGGGAGGCGGCAGCTTGGTGCCCGTCTCAAGAAAATGACGGATTTCCCGGAAAATCCAGGGTCGTCCTTGCGCAGCGCGGCCGATCATCACGGCGTCGACGCCGGTATAGTCGAGGACATACCGGGCCTTTTCCGGGCTGTTGATGTCGCCATTGGCGACAACAGGAATCGATACGGCCTGCTTAATCGCCCTGATAGTGTCGTACTCCGCTTCGCCCTTGTAGAGGCAGGCACGGGTACGACCATGCACGGCGAGGGCCGCGATACCGCAATCTTCGGCGATTCGGGCGATCTCCACGCCATTGCGGTTATCCGGATCCCATCCTGTGCGGATCTTCAAGGTGACAGGCACCTCCACTGCATCCACCACGGCCCGGCAAATTGCTTTGACCTGATCGGGGTATCGCAGCAGGGCTGAACCTGCCAGCTTCTTATTCACTTTTTTTGCCGGACATCCCATGTTGATGTCGACGATCTGTGCGCCCTGCTCCACGTTGTAGCGGGCAGCAAACGCCATCATCTCGGGGTCGGCTCCGGCAATCTGGACCGATCGCAAACCGCCTTCTGCAGAGTGATCCATCCTCATCCGGGTTTTCTGGGTATCCCAGACATCCGGGTTGGCCAGCAGCATCTCGGAAACGGCCATGCCGGCCCCCAGTCGCAAACAAAGTTCACGGAATGGTCGGTCAGTTACACCGGCCATGGGAGCCACGATCAAGGGAGTTTCAAGCGTGTGGGGACCTATCTGCATTCCACGGTTACCATCGGCTTAGGGCGGCGTATATTACGCATTTTTTAGGCAGGAGAAAAGGTTAGTATTTGAGCGTCAGCCATTTTTTTCTGAAAAAAACGTCGCGCCAAGGCTTGCAAATTCTGGAGTTATTGAAAAACGGCCAGATTGACCGTCAGTGAGTGCTGTACCATTCGGGCCAGCCCCTTGCATAATTGTCTGTCCACTTGTCGGCCTCGTTTGCGTTATGATGGCGGGCTTATGCGAGCAAAAGCTCCAAACATTTTTGCAACAATGCGGATTGGGGATCTATGACGTCAAGGTTCATTACATCACTCTGGCCGTGTCTGCTGGGTGCCGTGCTGGGGTCGGCGCAGGCACAGACCATCAGTTTCAGCGAGGCCTGGACCCGGGTCATCCAGCAGGATGAGGGGCTGGCCGCCGAACAGGCAGGGGTCGATCGCGCCAAGCAGCTGCGCGAGGCTGCCAAATCCATGTATCTGCCCAAGGTAGATGTGGGCGCCAGCTATACCCACCTCGATCAGCCGATGGAACTCGACATGATGGATCTCAACCCCATCGCCAACCATCCGGAGTTGGGTCAGGTATTGGCGCCACTCATGCAAAAGTTCCATCTCAGTCCCGACGACTTTGTTACACCTCTCACCAAGCAGAATGTCGTGACCAGCTCGGTCAAGATGCTCTGGCCGCTCTTTACCGGCGGTCGCATCGATGCGGCGCAGGATATCCGCCAGGCACAGGTGAGCGAGGCGCAGCAGCTGCTGGTGCTCAAGGAGCAGTCCACTTTCGAGAGCCTCTCCCAGGCCTATTTCGGTGTGGTGCTGGCAGGTCAGGTGGTGCAGACCAAGCAGGATATTGAGGACGGGCTGGCCCGTCATCTGGATCACGCCAGGAAGCTCGAAGCGCAGGGGCAGATTGCCAAGGTGGAGCGTCTCTCCGCCCAGTCGGCCTATGACCGCGCCCGCATCGATACCCAGAAGGCGCGCCGCAGTCTCGAGATCGCCGAACTGGCCCTTGGCCGCATGCTGAAGTTGCCAGATGCCCAGCCTGGCAGCGGCCTATTCGTCAATGAGGAGCTGCCGCGCCTCGATGGGCTGGTGCAACAGACCCTGGAAGTACACCCCGGCCTTAAATTGCTTAGCGCCAAGAAAGAGCAGGCCAAGGGGATGATCCGGGTCGAGCAGGGCAAATATGCCCCCGAGGTGTTCCTGTTCGGTAACTACAACCTCTATGAAGATGATTCGATAGCTTCCAAGACCGCGCCAGACTGGCTGGTGGGGGTGGGCGTCAGCATGCCGCTGGTGAGCCGCGATGGCCGCTCCGAGACGGTGCAGGCCGCCAAGAGTGCCGAGCTGCAGGTCAATCTGCTGCAGGCCAAGACCCGCGATGATCTGAAGCTGCTGGTGGAAAAGACCTGGCGTGAAGCTGCGCAGGGGCTGGAGGAGTATCAATCCCTCTCTTCCACTCAGGCGCTGGCCGAGGAGAACGTGCTGCTGCGGGACAAGGCCTTCGGGCAGGGGCTCTCCACGTCACTCGATGTAGTGGATGCCCAGAACCAGCTGGCAGGGGTCAAGACCCAGCGCGCGGCGGCGGCTTATCAATATGTGGTGTCGCTGGCCCGTCTGCTGGCACTCTCCGGCCAGATGAACAGTTTCAATCAATATCAGCACGGTCAGGTTATCGAGGTGAACTCATGATCGCACTCCAGTCCGTGCCTTTTTCTATCTCTGTTTCGACCGCCAAGGGTCGCCCGTTTGTCGAGGTGAAGTGATGAGCCATCCCCCCATCAAAAAGAAGATGAGCCAGGGTAAACCGCTGTTGTTGCCGCTGGTGCTGGTGATCCTGGTGGTCTGGCTCGGCTGGCGCTTCTGGCTCGCCTATCAGCCGGAGCCGGTGCATCTGCAAGGGCAGATTGAAGCACAGCAGTATTCGGTCTCCTCCAAGGTGCCGGGGCGCATCGACGAGGTGCTGGTGAAAAAGGGCGATCAGCTGACCAAGGATCAGCTGGTCTTTACTCTGGCGAGCCCCGAGATTGAAGCCAAGCTGAGTCAGGCCAAGGCGGGTGAAGCGGCTGCGGGTGCGCTGGCGCAAGAGGCGGAGAAAGGAGCCCGAGCCCAGCAGATCGCCGCTGCCAAGGATCAGTGGCAAAAAGCCAAGGCCGCCGCGGCCCTGCGCGGCAAGACCTATGAGCGGGTGGCCAGCCTGCACCGCGATGGCGTGATGCCGCTGCAAAAGCGCGACGAGGCCTGGACTGCCTGGCAAGCCGCCCGCTACAGCGAAGGGATGGCATGGCAGCAGTACCAGATGGCTTTGGAAGGGGCGCGGGAAGAGACCAAGATCGCTGCTCGCGAGAAGGCCAAGATGGCGGCTGGTTCCGTTGCCGAGGTTGAGGCCTATCTGGCCGATACCCGTATCGTCAGCCCCCACACCGGTGAGGTTAGTCAGGTGCTGCTGCGCAGCGGCGAGCTGGCGCCGCAAGGCTTCCCCGTAGTGACCCTGCTCGACATGAGCGATGCCTGGGCCCAGTTCCACGTTCGCGAGGATCTGCTGCCCCGCTTCCCGGTCGGTACCGAGTTCGATGCCCGCATCCCCGGCCTTGGCGATCAGATGGTGCGCTTCAAGGTGACCCATGTGGCCGTGATGGGGGATTTCGCCACTTGGCGTGCCACCGATACCCGTCAGGGCTTCGACATGAAGAGCTTCCAGGTGGAGGCTCGCCCGCTGCAACCGGTTGAGGGGCTGCGGGTTGGCATGAGTGTGCTGGTTGAACTCTGATGGGACGTGAATTTCGGCTGCTGTGGCAGGATCCGTTCAGTCGTGCCCTGATGAGCTGGGTGCCGCTGCTGCTGATGGGGATCCTCTGCTGGATCTTCTCGGCAGGGCTGGCCCGCGACCTCAAGGTGGGGCTGGTGGATCTCGACCACAGCATGCTCTCGCGCCAGCTCGCCTTCTCGCTGGATGGCTCGGCCGGGCTCAAGGTCGCGCAACAGTTTGACTCCATCGATGCCGGGGCGCACGCCCTGCGCGGTGGCGATATCTATGCGCTGGTAGTGATCCCCAACCATCTGGAGCGTGATGCCCGTCAGGGCACCCAGCCGCAGGTGACAGTGTTCAACAACGGCCAGTTCATCCTCATCGCCAAGCTGGTCAACTCAGCGCTGGCGCAGGTGGTAGGCACTCTCAATGGTCAGGTGGGCGTGCTGGAGGCGATGGCCGATGGCAAGGCGCTGCCTGGCGCACTCGGGCAGTCAGTGCCCATCAGCAGCCAGGTGACCGCGCTCTATAACCTCAACTCCAGCTATGCCCAGTTTCTGCTGAGCGCCATTCTGCCTGCGGTGTGGCAGATCCTGGTGGTGCTGTTCGGCCTCAATGCGTTGGCCCGTACCGATCGGCTGGGGCTGGACTGGACCACTCGCGGTGTCTGGTTTGGTCTCTGGCGCACCCTGTTGCCCCACGTGCTGATTGGCTGGGGCTGGGGGATTGTCTGGACACTGCTGCTGTTCAAGGGCTTCTCCTACCCCATGCACGGTAGCTGGCTGGTATTGCTGGTGGGGCTGGGGCTTGCCTCGGCCGCCTGCGTCACCATGGGTGCCTTTTTCTACGGCATCATCCGGGATCCAGCCCGCGCTCTGTCGCTGGCGGGGGCTTACACTGCGCCAGGTTTTGCCTTTATGGGAGTCACCTTTCCGGTGAGTGCCATGGGGGATTTCGCCCGCTTCTGGCGCAGCCTGTTGCCGGTCTCTCACTATGTCGAGCTGCAGATTGGTCAGAGCAACTACGGTCTGCCCCTCGCATCGGCGCTGCCGCAACTGGGGGCTCTGCTGCTGTTTCTGCTTCCCCTGCTGCTGGTGGTGCGCCGTTACAAGCAGCAGGCCGAGCTGGCCCGTCAATCAGCCGCAGTGGCAGTCGCCGAAAAGGAGCCTGAGTGATGCTGGGATTTGTCGATCTGTTGCGCCTCGAGTTGCGCACCCTGCTGGCGGATCGCGCCATCATGCTGACCCTGTTTGGCGGGGTATTCTTCTACTCCTTCCTCTACCCCCAACCCTATCTGCATCAGTTGCCGCGGGAAGAGGCGGTGGTGGTGGTCAACGAAGATGGCAGTCAGCTGTCGCGCCAGCTGGAGTTTATGGCCGATGCCACGCCGCAGGTGAAGCTGGTAGCGCGGGCCAATTCGCTGGATGAAGCGCGGCAGCTGATGATGGCCGGGAAGGCGAGCGGGATCCTGCATATCCCCAACCACTTCTATCGGGATCTGATGCTGGGCCAGAGCGTCACCCTGAGTTATGCCGGTGATGCCTCCTACTTTCTGGTCTACGGTACCATTGCCGAGGGGCTGGCGCAGGCCGGCGGCACTCTCGCCGCGCAGGTGAAGGTGGCGCGGCTGTTGAGCCACGGTGAGGCACTGCCACAAGCGGCCATGGGCTGGAATGCGGTGGCCCTCAACGTGGTGCCGGTTTTCAACCCCACCATGGGTTATGTCAACTACGTGGTGCCGGCGGTGTTCGTGCTGATCCTCCATCAGGTGTTGCTGATGGGGGCGGGGATCCTGGGGGCAACCCAGAACCAGCGTAGCTGTCGCGGCGAGCATGGTTACTGGCAAAGCGCGCCGGTGTTGCCGCTGCTGCTGGCCAGAACTCTGGTGCTGGCGGGGTTGTTCCTGCTGCCGGTGAGCTACTTCCTCGGCTTCTGTTTCGATCACTACAATATCGCTCGTCATGCAGATCCGGTGCAGCTTTGGCTGTTTGCCCTGCCGTTCCTGCTGGCGACCTGCTGGTTTGGCGTGGTGCTCGGCGCGATATTTACCCGACGTGATCTGCCAACCCAGGTGGTGCTCATCTCCTCCCTGCCACTGGTCTTTCTGGCGGGCTTTATCTGGCCGCTCGAGCTGATCCCGGCCCCCCTCAACTGGCTGGCTCAGTGGGTGCCCACTATCCCGGCCATCGAGGGTTTTCTGCGTCTCAACCAGATGGGGGCCGACTTCGCGCAGGTTGCCCGCTACTGGTGGCAGCTATGGGGACTGGCGCTGCTCTACGGCGCGCTGGCCTGCCTACTGCTGCGTTGGCGGCAGCGGTCGCAGCCGGTTGCTGGCCCATCAGTCGCTCAGAGTGAAACGAGCACCGGTTAAGCGGTTTTACTGCTGCTTTAGCCGCGCTGGAGTTCGGGATCGCCGATGGCGTAGATCTGTCCCACCGCCGTCTCATCCGCCAGCAGGCACAGTCCTTGGGCGGCCACATCGGCGCGGCGCACCAGTCCGTGCACCTCCTTGCCCTGACTGAGCGTGGCGCGGCCGGTGGCGTCGCCATCCTGCAGGCCCGCCGGGCGCAGAATGGTCCACGCGAGGGCGCTGGTCTGTAGCCAGCTCTCTGCCAGACTCTTGAGACGTACCTCGTGGCCGAAGGCGGCGCGGGCCCGCTGCGGTAAATATTGCCAGCTGTCGCCACAGCCGAGAGAGGTGACCAGCAGTAGCCGTTTCAGGCCTGCCTGCTCCATGGCATCGATCACATAACGGTTGCCCTGATAGTCCACTGGAGCTGCCTGACGGAAGCTGCCGAGGGTGGAGACAACCTGTGCATCTTGCCCCGCTCGGGCACACGCCTGCTGCACCGCAGCCGGATCCAGTGCATCCCCTTCGATGACGTCTACTCCCAGCGCACCCAGCTCCGTGGCCATTTCGGGGCTGCGCACCAGCGCAACGACCCGATGACCCTCAGCGAGAGCGTGGTGAGTAAAGGCGCGGCCCAGCCCGCGGCTGGCTCCGAAAATCAGTGTGGTTGGCATAGCGGAGCTCCCTTGGCAAAAAGGGCTAGCCTAGTGGCTTGTTCGCTTGCTGTAAATAAGAGTTGTTTCTATTTATGAGCTAACAGAGAGGCGCGGGTGCGAGCCGCTGGCGACTCGCACCCGCTGAGAGGGGGTCAGCCGTTGTAGTTGCCGATGCTGGGGCGACGGCTTGGACCGCTCAGGTGGATATCCACCGGATTGAACGCCTTGATCGCCTCATAGCTGAAATCACCGATCGCCTGATGCAGGGTCTGGGGCGTGTGATTGGTGATGATGATGACGCTTTTTGACAGGTTGCGACGACGGCGCAGCAGGTGGCCGAGGAAGCTGGACTGACTCTCCGCCATCTTGGCGCGGTTGGCCGATACCTCGTCGATGATTAGCAGATCCACCTCTTCCAGCGCGCGGCGGTACTGGTTGCGCTCGTCCTGATCGGGGATGACGTTGAAGAAGAGGCGATCGACGATGGAGGCCCACTGCTGGAAGATCACCGATTTCTGGTGACGCTCGATCAGCTCGTGCGCCACCGCCCCCGCCAGCGTTGACTTGCCGGTGCCGTAGTCGCCGTAGATGAGCATGCAGCCGCCACCGCTCTTCTCCCAGTGCTCGAAACCGCTGATAAAGTAACGGGCGGTCTCGATGGGATATTGCAGCGCCGGATCTGTGGCATCCATCTTGTCAAACACCCAGTCGGGGTTGAGGTCGGCCTGGGCGATCAGCTTCTGGATCCGCTCCTGACGGGCCGCCTTCTGCAGCTCGCGCACCTCGGCGTTGGCCTTGGCGTCGTACTCCTTGCGCAGGGTCTCGTAGTCATACTGGCCGCCGCCGGTCTCTTGCTGCAGGCGACGAATGCGCTCCAGCAGGCCACCCACATGGCGGCTCAATTCCGGGTCGTGAACACGGTGGTCCTGCTTGGCCTTGGCGATCTTCTGGCGCTTGGCTTCGATCTCTTCCAGCTCCTGGCGCAGGGGATCTTGCGGGTCAGTCATGGAATGCTCCTTCTGCTTGATCAGGGATGGGACAGGGGTCTGATTCTGCCTGCAGCAGGCAGATGGTATCAATCATTATCCGGTGTCTGGGCAGGCATCTGCTGGCTCTCTGCCAGCCGCTTTGCCTCTTCAATCATCTGTTGGGCCCGTTTGCTGGGGCCCGACTCTGCCGGGGCCGGAGTCACCTGCTGATAGCCCTGCACCTCCATCGGCTTGCGACGGGTATAGCGGCGGGTTTTGAGGGCGCGAATAAACTTGAGCATCCATTGATGCTGGGAGTCGAATACCTCGGGGCGCCCCAGCCAGTAGGCGATAAATTCTCCCAGATCCTCTTCGCTATAGCTGGCATCGATCACCCCGCACAGACGGGCGAGGGCGGGCAGCTCTTCGTCCGGGCGCCATTGCAGATGCATCTGGAAGGGTCGCTCTGGCAGCGGGCTGCGCAATTTCTGGGTCAGCAGTGGCAACTGAAAAGGGCACTGATGGTAGTGCTCACTCTCGGGCTGAGCCTCGACTTGCAGCAGGCCCGCCTCCATCAGTTCATCGAACAGCTCGGTGAGCTGGCGGGCATTGACCTGAAACGAGAAGCCGCAGGGATCGCCCGGGTCGACCACCGCCAGTGCGCGACCCAGCTCGGGATAGTTGAGCCGGGCCAACTGATTTTCCAGCACCAGTCTGCGCAGCTGCAGGGTATAGAGACTGCGGGCCGGATGGGACAATCTGGGGTGGGCGAGGGCACTGTATTCGGCTGGAGTCATGGTCTTCTTTATACGCTTGTGTGGCGGCCATTATCCCCTATGGCAGGAGCTTGCACAATTCGCATGGAGGTAGCGACATTGTGGGGAGAGGTTGTGCTGCTATGTGGTTGTTAATAGAGCAATCTGTCGTTCAGAACCTGACCAAGGTCTATTTTTGACGCATCGTTTCCGCGGATACCTCACTTTTGAACTAGTCTTAATACCTAAATAACCAATTGACTAATAAGAGCTTTATCAAGATGTTAAGAGCCGGGTTACGGATCCTGGTGGTGGAGGACGAAGCCGTTTTTCGCCACTCGCTAGTGAGTTACCTCGCACGGGGCGGGGCAACGGTTTTTCAGGCCGAAGACGGGATTGAGGGTCTGTCGGCCGCTGCTCTCTACCATCCCGATGTGGTGCTCTGCGATCTCAACATGCCCAATATGGATGGTCACGAAGTGATCGCCTGCCTCTCTGCTCGCTACCCCGATATCCCGGTTATCGTCATCTCGGCCCAGAGCACTATGGAGGCAGTGGCTGGTGCCCTGCGCGCCGGTGCGCGCGATTACCTGCTCAAGCCGCTGGAAGATTATGCGCTGGTCGAGCGCAGCATAGAGCAGTGCCTCAAGAACCAAGGGACACGTAGTCAGCAGCTTGAGCTGATGGATCATATGGAGTACTTCAGTGCCCACGATCGGGCCGCCAGCCGTTTGCTGGCCGGACTGAAACCGCCGGGATTGCAGGAGTGGGGCCCCTGGCAGATTACGTTCAAGGGGCTGGGCCAGCTCTTTATTCCCGACACCTTCAAGGTGGGGGACAAGTTACTGGTATTGGTGATGGAGCTGCCCATCATGGGGACGGATGCAGCCTTCTGCGGGGCGCTGGTGCGCTCGCTGATGAATGTCCCTTATCGCCAGTTCCAGCGCAAAGAGAGTCAGCTGTTAAGTCAGCCACACCGGTTGCTCGACTACCTCAATCATCAGTTGATGGAGTCGGGGCTGCGCAGCTCGTTTGCCATGGCGGCACTGCTGTTTGATCAGGAGGATGGGCTGGTGTTTGCCAATGCGGGGCTCACTTCTCCTCACTGGCTGATGCGCTCGGGTGGCTTGCCCCTTGGCTTGATGCGCAGCAGCCACTATGCCCTGCATAAACGCAGCTGGCACGAGCCCTTTGATCTGCAGTTTTGCAGCGATAGCGGCAGCGCCCTTCATGTTCAGGTGCGTTACCACTGACGGCCATGATGCCACAGTTGAATATCGGTCAGATAAAAAGAGAGGGCGCCCATCGGCGCCCTCTCTTATATCAGCTTGTCCAACTCGCTTATGCGGTAGCGGACTGCAGTTTTTCATCCTGATGGCCAGTGGATTTTGCTGGGCCTTCGGCACCATGCATCCAGTAGACCAGACGGTTGGCCATGGTCAGCAGGATCACGGCACTGATCACGGCAGCCAGAGCGATACCGCCGAAGATGGCGATGGGGCCGGCTTCACCCACGAAGGAGCCGATAAAGCCCGCAGCGTAGTTGGCCAGAGCCACGAAGCCGAACCAGGCACCCATCATCAGGGAGGCCAGACGCAGCGGAGCCAGCTTGGTCACCATGGAGAGGCCGATCGGGGAGAGGCAGAGCTCACCCAGGGTGTGGAACAGGTACGCGCCAACCAGCCAGAACATGGAGGTCTTGACGGTGTTGTCACCACCCTGCTGCAGCACGGCACCGACCATGAACAGGAAACCAACGGCCAGGAACAGCAGACCCATGGCGAATTTCACCGGAGAGTTCGGCTCTTTCTTGCCGAGCTTGATCCAGATGGCCGCAACGACCGGCGCCAGAGTGATGATGAAGAAGGGGTTCAGGGACTGGAACCAGGCAGTCGGCACTTCAAAAGAGCCGATCATGCGGTCGGTGTACTCCTGGGTATAGAGGTTCATCAGACCGCCGGCCTGTTCGAAACCAGCCCAGAAGATGATGGTGAACAGACCCAGCACCAGAATGACCTTGATGCGATCCACTTCCTGCTTGGTCAGCGGCGCTTTCTGCTCGGTAGTGCGCAGAGCGGCTGCACGCTGAGCGGCAGTCACACGGCCGATGTCGCCGAGGAAACGCTGGGCCAGAGTCGCCTGGATCACCAGAGAGAGCAGCATACCGATACCGGCACCGACGAAGGCAGCTTGCCAGCCGTAGGCGGTCGCGGCAGCACCACAGATTACACCAGCCAGCAGGGAGCCCAGGTTGATACCCATGTAGAAGATGGTGAAGGCACCGTCACGACGGTGGTCACCCTCTGCATAGAGGTCGCCTACCATGGTGGAGATGTTCGGCTTGAACAGACCGTTACCCACGATCAGCAGAGCCAGACCGGTATAGAAGACGCTGTTGACCATATCCGGGAACATGGCGTGGGGCAGAGCCAGAGTGAATTGGCCCGCGGCCATCAGCACGGCACCGATCAGGATGGCACGGCGTTGACCCAGGAAGGTGTCAGCCAGCCAGCCGCCGATCAGCGGAGTGATGTAAACCAGACCGGTATAGATACCGTAGAGTTTGAGGGCGTCTGCCTGACTCCAGCCCAGACCGCCATTGGCAGTCAGGTCGGTCAGATAGAGCACCAGTACGGCACGCATGCCGTAATAGGAGAATCTCTCCCAGAGTTCGGTACTAAAGAGCAAAAAAAGCCCTTTAGGGTGACCTAAAAAGGTCCCTTTTGACGGGTTATTCATTGGAACTTCCACCTGTGTCTTATATTTTTTTGAGTTTTTTATGCAAGGGCGAGAAACACGCCTCAATCCTTATAGAGCATGTGTGAATAAATTACAACATTATGATTTGCTGAGGATTTATTTATTCTTGATTGATTTTTTGTTGCGCAAATGAAAAAGGAGCATCATTTGATGCTCCTTGAATACCACTATGAAAAACGGAATTTTCAGCTATTACAACTGCTTGACGAACTGCTTCAGCCAGCCGATGAATTCGCCGTTCAGTTCGCGGTGACGTACGGCATACTCCACATTCGCTTTCATATAACCGATCTTGCTGCCGCAGTCGTGGCTCTTGCCCTTCATGAAGTAGGCGTTGACCTGCTCCTGCTCCATCAGCATGGCGATGGCATCGGTCAGCTGGATCTCGTCACCGGCGCCGGCAGGGGTTTTTTCCAGCAGCGGCCAGATATTGGCAGAGAGCACATAACGGCCCACTACCGCCAGATTGGAGGGGGCTTCATCGCGCGGCGGTTTTTCAACGATCGCCTGCATCGGCAGGGACATCCCTTCGGTCAGTGCTTCACCCTTGATGTCGGCGATGCCGTACTTGTCCACTTCACTCTCGGGCACAGCTTCCACCATGATCTGGCTGATCTGGTCTTCTTCAAACATGTGCACCATTTCGGCCAGGTTGTCTTTTTTCGGGTCGCTGGCCACTTCATCGATCAGTACATCCGGCAGCAGCACGGCAAACGGGTTGTCACCGATCAGCGGGCGGGCGCAGAGTACAGCGTGGCCCAGACCTTTGGCCTCACCCTGACGGACGTGCATGATGGTGACGTCTTTCGGGCAGATCTGTTGTACCTCTTCCAGCAGCTGACGCTTGACCCGCTTCTCGAGGGTCGCTTCCAGTTCGAAACTCTTGTCGAAGTGGTTTTCGATGGAGTTCTTACTGGAGTGGGTGACAAGCACGATCTCTTTGATACCGGCGGCGATGGCTTCGCGCACAACGTACTGGATCAGGGGTTTGTCGACCACCGGCAGCATCTCTTTCGGAATGGCCTTGGTGGCGGGAAGCATGCGGGTACCCAGACCGGCTACCGGGAGCACAGCCTTGCGAACAACGAGAGGTGTCTTTTTCATGGAGAGATATCCAGAGATACAAAGTGGGCCCATGATACCCGAAGAAAAATGGGGCAGCCACAGGCTGCCCCATTTGCATATGCAGTGCTCGGACGTTATTTGACGATGATCATGTCACGGTTGGCTTCCAGCGTGGCTGGGCCAATGCCATTGACATCTGCCAGCTGATCGACCGAGGTGAACTTTCCCTGTTTTTCCCGATAGTCGACGATGGCCTGTGCCTTCTTGTCGCCAATCCCTTTCAGGCTGGTGAGTTCGGCAAGGGTGGCCGTATTGATATTCAGCTTGCCAGCCTCCTTGGCGACCGCGGCTGTGGTTGTTTGCTTCGGCGCTGCCTTATCAGCGGCCAGCACAGGTTGGCTGAACAGGGGCAAGCAGGCCAGCAGCATGACTGCAGAGAGCTTCTTCATCAGCATTTCCATTCCTCCATGATGTGGATATTGCCGAGTGGCACATTGATGAATAGCGTATCGAACGGGTCTTTTTCACTGCGATTTCTAACAGGTCAAATCCTCATGCCGATGGCGAAATATTTGCTATAAGCGCTTAGCTATGAATGCCCTCATATATCCAACCGTATGATCTTGAATCTATTTTAGATACATCTTTAAGGTGGCGGTCACGCTTTCCCGAGAGGTTTCGCTAAAGCTGTTGCTGGCGCACTGTATGGCATTATTCTGCGCAACACTACGCTGGTGGCATGTTTCACTGGTCTTCAAAAGAGGACTAATAAAAAAGGCTGCTCACCTTGGGTGAGCAGCCTTTGTGATCGGTTTTTTCAGGCGGATGCTGATTAAGCTTGTTCGTCAGCCTGGGCAGCCTGGATACCGGTCAGGGCGATGGTGTAGACGATGTCGTCAACCAAGGCGCCGCGGGAGAGGTCGTTGACCGGCTTGCGCATGCCTTGCAGCATCGGGCCGATGGAGACCAGGTCAGCGGAACGCTGTACCGCTTTGTAAGTGGTGTTACCGGTGTTCAGGTCAGGGAAGACGAATACGGTGGCTTTACCGGCAACCGGTGAGTTCGGCGCCTTGGACTTGGCCACGTTCTCCATGATGGCCGCGTCGTACTGCAGCGGGCCGTCGATGATGAGGTCGGGGCGCTTGGCCTTGGCCAGCTCGGTTGCTTCACGCACTTTCTCTACATCGGCACCGGCGCCAGAGGTACCGGTAGAGTAGGAGATCATGGCTACGCGCGGCTCGATGCCGAAAGCGGCAGCGGAGTCGGCGGACTGGATGGCGATTTCGGCCAGCTGCTCGGCAGTCGGATCCGGGTTGATCGCGCAGTCACCGTAGACCAGAACCTGGTCAGGCAGCAGCATGAAGAAGATGGAGGAGATCAGGGAAGAGCCCGGAGCAGTCTTGATGATCTGCATCGGCGGACGGATGGTGTTGGCAGTGGTGTGTACCGCGCCGGATACCAGGCCGTCAACTTCATTGCGCTCCAGCATCATGGTACCCAGTACCACGTTGTCTTCCAGCTGCTCGCGGGCAACCACTTCGGTCATGCCCTTGTTCTTGCGCAGCTCGACCAGACGCGGCACATAGCGCTCGCGCACAACGGCCGGATCGATGATTTCGACGCGATCGGTCAGAACAACACCCTGCTGCTCGGCAACGCGACGGATCTCTTCCGGGTTGCCCAGCAGCACCGGACGGGC
Organism: Aeromonas sp. L_1B5_3; assembly: GCF_963866575.1. Taxonomy (NCBI): domain Bacteria; kingdom Pseudomonadati; phylum Pseudomonadota; class Gammaproteobacteria; order Aeromonadales; family Aeromonadaceae; genus Aeromonas; species Aeromonas sp. L_1B5_3. The sequence continues at coordinate 56,825 of NZ_CAWMDN010000155.1, read as the reverse complement.
AATGCCACGCTCGGCACAGATGGCGGCAGCTTTGATGGTGCGCGGCTCGTCGCCTTCCGGCAGCACGACACGTTTGTTGGCCTGACGGGCCAGCTCGGTCAGCTGATAACGGAAGGCCGGCGGGCTCAGGCGACGGGAACGGGTAGAGCTGATGGTCAGCGACTCGATCCAGTGTTTGTCGATGTGGCCAGCGACGTAGTCCTGTACCAGCTCGATACGCTCGCGGTCATCTTCCGGGATATCGACGTTGAAGTTCTGCAGGCTGACGGCGGTCTGCCAGGTGTTGGTACCGGTCATCATGATCGGCAGGCCGGTGGCCATGGCCTGTTGGCACAGCGCCATTACCTGCGGCTCCGGATGATAGTTACCGGTCAGCAGCAGGGCGCCCAGCTTGACGCCGTTCATGGCGGAGAGGCAGGCGGAGACGATGACGTCAGAGCGGTCGCCGGAGGTGACCAGCAGGCTGCCCGGACGGAAGTGCTCGACCATGTTGTGGATGGAGCGGGCACAGAAGGTCACGGTCTGCAGACGGCGGCTGTCCAGCTCACCCTTGTGCAGGATCTTGGCGGCCAGATGCTTGGCGAGATCCTTGGCGCGCGGGGCGATCAGCTGGGTGTTCCAGGGGATGCAACCCAGAATGCGCAGCGGGCTCTTGCCAAACACTTGCAGCACTTCCAGGTTGTGGGCGGCGTCGGAAGCGTGGTGATGGGCTTCGAACATCTCGGTCAGATCAGGGCGGGTTACGCCATGCTCGTCAACCGGCGCGCCAACCTTGTTGATCACGCAACCAACGATGCGGGGGTTGTTGACACCACCGAAGTTGGAGCAGGCCAGTTCGATGCGCTCTTTCAGCTTCTGGCTGGAGTCATGGCCCGGGTGGGTCACGAATACCATGTCGGCATCCAGCGCCTTGGCAACGTCATAGTTCAGCTTGTTGGCAAAGGGCTGCTTGTCGGTCGGCACCATACCTTCGACAACCAGCACTTCGGCACCGCTGGATTTCACGTGCTCTTCGAAGCGGGCAACGATCTCTTCCAGCAGGATATCGGTGTTGCTGGAGCTGATCATGTTCTCGGCGTAGGAGAGGGTGAAGGGCTCGGGCGGATTGATGTTGGCAGCTGCGCGGATAACGGCGGTTGAGCGCTCGGCACCGGTTTCACCCGGACGCGGCTGGGCAACCGGTTTGAAGAAGCTGACATTGACACCGTGACGTTCCATGGCGCGAACAACGCCAAGGCTTACGGAAGTTACGCCGACACCAGTGCCGACCGGGATAAGCATAATAGTGCGTGCCACTTTATACCCCTTGTTCATTTTTTGGGATCAGGAAAAGGCCGCCCTGGTGGGCGGCCTCGAGTTACTGCGTCAATTAAGCGCCGACCAGTTCCAGCGCGTCGTGGGCGATAACCCACTCTTCGTTGGTCGGGATTACCAGGGCCTTGGTAGAACCAGCCTTGGTGATCTCGCCACCCTTGCCGAAACGAGCCTTCAGGTTGGCGTCGTGATCGACGTCAAAGCCCAGCAGACCCAGCTTGTTCAGGGTGATTTCACGGATCGGGGCGGAGTTTTCACCGATACCACCGGTGAAAACAACGGCGTCCAGACGACCGTCCATGGCGGCAGCGTAGGCGCCGATGTACTTGGCCAGGCGATAGCAGTAAACGTCCATGGCACGCTTGGCTTCTTCTTTGCTGTCGTAGTTGTCTTCAACAAAACGGCAGTCGGAGGTGACTTCGGTCAGACCCTGCAGGCCGGACTCTTTGGTCAGCATGGTGTTGATATCGGCAACGCTCATGCCCAGCTTGTCGTGCAGGAAGAAGATGATAGCCGGATCCAGATCACCGGAACGGGTACCCATCACCAGACCTTCCAGCGGAGTCAGGCCCATGGAGGTATCAACGGATTTGCCGTTCTTGATGGCGCAGACAGAACCGCCGTTGCCCAGGTGGCAGTTGATGATGTTCAGCTCTTCCACCGGCTTGTTCAGCTGCTTGGCTGCTTCCAGGCTGATGTAGTAGTGGCTGGTGCCGTGAGCGCCGTAGCGACGGATGCCGTTCTCTTTGTAGAGTTTGTACGGCAGAGCGTACAGGAAGGCTTCTTCCGGCATGGACTGGTGGAACGCGGTATCGAATACGGCCACGTTCTTGTCAGCCAGCGCCGGGAATACACGGCGGGCTTCACGGATACCGATCAGGTGAGCCGGGTTGTGCAGCGGCGCGTACGGAACGGCGGCTTCGATGCCGGCGATCACGTCGTCACAGATGACAACGGAAGAGGTGAAGCGCTCGCCGCCGTGAACAACACGGTGACCGATGGCGATCAGGTTCTTGGACAGTTCCGGGTTGAGCGGCAGGATCTTGTTGACGATGAAGTCCAGCGCTTCCTGGTGAGCGGCACCAGCGCCCAGATCGGCACTGCCTTTCTCGCCATTCAGTTTCCACTTGATGCGGGCGTCGTCGAGGTTGAAGCACTCGGCCAGGCCGGACAGCAGGTCATCACCGGTGGTTGCGTCAATGACAGCAAACTTCAGGGAAGAGCTGCCACAGTTAAGAACAAGAACCAGCTTACTCATGAATAAATCCTATCGCAGATTGGGTTGTGTAGGCGGATGCGTTGGACGCCGGACGTCCAAAAACTTTCAACTTATCCTTATGAGGGTTGGCAATCTGTTGCTTGCCCCTTGTATAGTGATACAAGACCCGAAATCCAGACGTCCCTGACAGGTCAATAGCAAGATGCTTTTGACGCAAAAATGGGCGTACAAAGGATAACCCGATTGTTGAAAAATAACAAAGTCATCCTCAACCTTTGTTACTTTGCATCAAATTTTGTCGAGGTTTTGCCGTTAGTACGTTCAAAAAGCGCTCGGAGGTAGTATGAGCATGAACATTTTTGGAACTAAGTTACAGCAAGGCCGCCATTATATGACGCTTTGGCCGCGCCGTCCCGAGCTCAATTCGATGTTTCCTGAAAATCGGGTGATCAAGGCGACCGAATTCGCTCTCAAGGTGATTCCGGCACTGGCGGTGCTGAGCGTGATGCTGCAGTTCCAGTTTGGGGAGCAGCACTACTGGCCTTCCGTCATCACTTCCGTACTGTTTCTGCTCAGTCTTCCGCTGCAGGGTTACTACTGGCTCGGTCAGCGGGCCGACACCCGGTTGCCCCCGTCGCTGGCGAGCTGGTATCGGGAGATCAACGGCAAGATGAACGAGCAGGGCGGCCGCCGTCAGCTGGTCTCCCAGCCCCGCTATGAAGAGCTGGCTGATACCCTCAAGGCCGCCTTCCAGCAGCTGGACAAATCGTTTCTCTACGAATAACCCGATTGAAACGTAAAAAAGGCGCCAGTGGCGCCTTTTTTGTTGTCTGATGGCCTGCCATCAGGCTGCCAGCACTTTGCGGATCTCCTGGATGGAGAGCTTGTATTGGCGCGGACATTGGCGCCACACCTGCAGCATCCGCTGGTATTTGTCGCGCATGGCGATGTCGCTGGAGAGCTCGTCGCACGGGCACTTGAGCTCGGGGAAGCGCTTGTCCACTTCCAGCAGGAAGCAGACATAGTCGGCCAGCTCCCGCTCCTGACTGCGGCTGTAGCCGTTGAACTCCAGCCGGCTGGCGTTGATCTCGCCCTGATCGGCAGCATCCAGATTACCCCATGAGATGGCCAGCGCGTGGTGCAGCTCGAGGGTATCGATCACCTCCTGGCAGGTCGCCAGATCCAGATGGCCGAAGCTCTTCTCCAGCTCGAGGATCTGCAGGCAATAGCCGCGCTCGATGATGGTGCTGGCACGCTGGTAGAAGTCCGCTTTCTCCGGATTGAGTTTTGCCAGAATTTCGTACTGGTTGCTCAGGATCAAACGCTCTGTGTTGCTCATGTTCATGGGATATCTCGCTGGAAGATGATTCTGGGGTCACGTTAACCCATATATAAAATGAATTTTTTGATCTGGGCGGGGGGTTGGTGAGAAAAATCTTCAGGCAAGAGATGGCTTGCCAGAACAAAAAGGCCTGCGTGGCAGGCCTTTCAATAATGCAGAGGAGGGTTACCCCTTGAGGAAATCCAGCACGACTTGATGGTGATCGCTGGTCTTGAACTTGTCGAAGTGGTGGGCAATCTTGCCCTCTTCGTCGATGAGGAAGCTCTGGCGGTGAATGCCGTCATACTCCTTGCCCATGAACTTCTTCGGGCCCCAGACGCCAAAGGCATCGGCGACAGCGTGATCCTCATCGGCCAGCAGGGTGAAGTTGAGCTGATCGCGCTCTTCGAACTTTTTCAGGCGCTTGGCCGGATCCGGGCTGATACCGAGCACCACCACATTGAGGGCGGCCAGCTCGACGTTCACGTCACGCAGGCTGCAGGCCTGGGTGGTGCAGCCGGGGGTCATCGCCTTGGGATAGAAGTAGACCAGCACTTTTTTGCCGCGCAGGGAGGAGAGTTGCAGCGGATTGCCGTTCTGGTCGGGCAAAGTGAAGTCGGGGGCGGGGCTGCCAGCTTGTAATGGTTGCATGGGTTCTCCTTGAGTGAGTGCTCAGGCGTGTTTGCGATTGACGATAAACTCGAACGATTCTGCGCCCAGTTCACGACAGAATCCGGCGAAGGCGGTCTGCGACCGTTCAACCTCTCCCTCTTTGGCCAGATTGAGCTGGAAACTCATCTTGAGCAGGTTGAATGGCTGCTGTTCCAGGGTCATGGATTGCATCGCCTGAATGTTCCAGCCATGTTCGCTGAAGAACTGGGTGCATTGGCTTACGATGCCCGGCTCGTCACGGATCAGGATCCCGACGCTGGCGCTCACGTCATACTGGAGCGACTGGTGGCGCTCGGTGCGCTTCATCATGGTGATGAGATCCCACTCCTGACTGCGCAGGGGGAGGCTGATCTCGAGTTGCATCATGCTGTTCCAGTCGCCCGAGAGCAGCATGATAAAGGTGAATTCATTGCCGAAGATGCCAAGACGGCTGTCCACAATGTTGCAACCACAGCTACTGACGTGACGGGTCACTTCATTGACAATGCCAGGCCTGTCCGTGCCGATGGCCGTTACGACCAGATAGTGAGTCATAAATCTTCTCTCGTCCGTTATGTATCTTGAAAGCCGCACAGGATTGCCGATTTTCGGGCTGTGGATGGCCCGCCGCGAGGTGCTCCCCCGACTCTCATTTATTGCTTTTTGTGGCCGATGGTATCACGGCTTGTCCCCTCTCTCCCTTGTTTTTCAAAGGGGGCAGCTTTACCATTACGGCCCTGAAAATCGGGAGAAATATCCATGTTGCGCGGTAGTATTGTTGCCCTCGTTACCCCTATGCTGGCTTCAGGTGAAGTCGATTGGGCCAGTCTGGCCAAGCTGGTCGAGTATCATGTCAGCGCCGGAACCAGCGCCATTGTCGCGGTTGGTACCACAGGGGAGTCGGTGACCCTGAGCGAGCAAGAGCACATTGCCGTCGTTGAAAAGACCGTTGAATATGCTGCCGGTCGCATTCCTGTCATTGCCGGCAGTGGCTCCAACAATACTGCCCACGCCATCGAACTGAGCAAACGTCTGGCCAAAACCGGCGTGGTTGCTGGTCTCTCGGTGACCCCTTACTACAACAAACCCACCCAGGAAGGTCTCTATCGCCACTATTGTGCGATCGCCGAGGCTAGTGGTCTGCCCCAAATTCTTTATAATGTGCCCGGTCGCACCTGCTGCGATCTGAAACCGGAGACCGTGGCCCGTCTGGCCAAGGTGCCCGGTATTATCGGCCTGAAAGAGGCAACCGGCGATTTGAGTCGCACCCCGCTGCTGCGCGAGCTGTGCGGGCCGGATTTTGCGCTCTACAGTGGCGACGATGCCACTGGCTGTGATTTTATGCTGCAAGGCGGTGATGGTGTCATTTCGGTCACCACCAATATTGCAGCGGCCCAGATGGCCGACATGTGTCGTGCTGCGCTGGCCGGTGATGCCGGTCTGGCCCATGACATCAACAATCTCTTGATGCCGTTGCACAAGACTCTGTTCTGCGAACCGAGCCCCACCCCGGTGAAATGGGCCTGTGCCCAGCTGGGATTGATTGCAACAGCAACCTTGCGTCTGCCGCTGGTTGAACTCTCTCCCGAGGGTGAACAGCAGATGGCGCGAGCACTGACCACTGCGGAGTTGATGGCGAGTGTTTAAATCAAATGGAAAGGGAAATAGTGCCCGTCTGGTGCTGACTGTTGCGACCGCCGCCGTGCTGGCCGCGTGCAGCACGCCCCAGGATCGCAAAATGGCCAACCGCGACTTCGGTTATGAAGATGCCCGCCTCGAGGGCCGTGCATTCCTGATCCCGTCAGGATTGAGCGCTCCCGCCTTCAACAGCCAGTTCGATATTCCGCCGTTGCCCGAGAGCAGCCGTGACGGTGCCCTCGGCGCCAAGATCGACGTGCGTCCTCCCGCCCAGCTGCTGACTGTGGTGCCGGGTAGCCAGGTTGTACAGAATGCCAGTGAACCGACCATCGCCTACTATGCCCTGAGCACCAGCCAGAGTGTGGAGCGCGACACCTGGTCGTTCCTGATGAACTTCCTGGCCAAGTACAAGGTCACCACCGAGAAGCTGGACCAGCAGGCCGGCGTGCTGCAGACCGGCTGGTTTGACAACACGGTCGCCCTCGATGGCTGGGGTGAAGATGACGACGATTTCAAAATCCGTCAGCGTTATCAGTTCACCGTGCGCAACGATGCTGCGCGCCATGCCGTCAACATGTCGGTACGGGTACTGGATCACGAAGAGAGCTTCGATGGCGAGACCACTACCCAGCTGAGCCCGGCTGAAGCGCAGCGTTATGCCGTGCGGGTGCTCAACCAGTTCTCTCTCTATTACGACAGCCAGCTCAAGTCCCGCGAACAGCACAAGTCCAACGAGGGCATGGGGCTGGAACTGGGTCTGGACAACAACGAGCTGAGCGCCTGGATTGCCGATGGCTCCTTCGAGCAGGTATGGCGCCGTCTCAACCAGGTGCTGCCGGGTTACGGCTTCGTCATCAAGGATACCCAGCAGTCGCTGGGCTGGATCGACGTCGAGTATGAAGCCCCGTCAGCCGAGTTCTGGAAGGCGAAAGGGAGCGAGCCGTTCAAACTGGAAGAGGAGAAGTACCGCTTCCAGCTGGGTGAAATGGCAGGAGGCAAGACCTCCATCACCCTGTTCGACAAGGACAAGAAGCCGGTGTCGTCCGGGGTTATCTCCCAGATGTACATCAGCATGTCCGAGGCGTTTGCCAAAGGACTGGCTGCACAGGCAGCAAAATCAGAATAAATACAGGGGCCTTGTGCCCCTGTTTTTTTATCTCTGCACGGCTGGCCAGCCACTCAATGTGGATGCCGGCGTGCAGGGCATGGATTGATTACCCCCAACGAGAGCGGAGCTTGCGGCTTCTCTCTTAATACCCCCCACAAACAGGAAGTGTTATTAGCCATGAGTCTTGCAGACCAAGTATTGGCGGTGAATGACGATTTGCCGATCCGTACCGATAAGCCTGTCCATTCCGGTAAAGTGCGTAGCGTCTACTGGCTGACCGCCGCAGATAGCGCCCGTCTCATTCGCGAGAAGGGTTATGACGTGCCAGCGGATGCGCCGCTCGCCATCATGGTGATCAGCGACAGGATCTCTGCCTTCGACTGCATCTGGCAAGGTGTGAACGGGCTGAACGGCGTACCGGGCAAAGGGGCGGCGCTCAACGCCATCTCCAGCCACTGGTTCAAGCTGTTCAAGGAGAAGGGGCTGGCCGACAGCCACATTCTCGACATCCCGCACCCCTTTGTCTGGATCGTGCAAAAAGCCCGTCCGGTGATGATCGAGGCGATCGCCCGCCAGTACATCACAGGTTCCATGTGGCGTGCCTACAAGGATGGCGAGCGCGAGTTCTGCGGCATCACCCTGCCGGAAGGGCTCAAGAAGGATCAGAAGCTGCCGGAGATCCTCATCACCCCGTCCACCAAGGGCGTGCTGAAAGGACTGGATGGCGTGCCGGAAGCCGATGACGTCAACGTCTCCCGTGCCGATATCGAACGCCACTACAAGGGCTTCAACTTCAGCAAGCCGGCCGATATCGACCGCTACGAAGTGCTGCTCAAAGAGGGCTTCAACGTCATCAGCGACGCACTGGCCGAGCTGGATCAGATCTTCGTCGATACCAAGTTCGAGTTTGGCTACGTCCACGATGCCGCCGGCAACGAAAAGCTCATCTACATGGATGAAGTGGGTACCCCCGACAGCTCCCGCATCTGGGATGGCGCCGCCCTGCGTGACGGCCAGATCGTCGAGAAGTCGAAAGAGGGTTTCCGTCAGTGGCTGCTCAACCACTTCCCTGATCCGGACATCCTGCTCAACAAGAACCGCATGCCGGAACGCTTCGCCCTGGCCCGCGACAACAAGCTGCCGACCGAAGTGATGATGGATATCTCCAGCACCTACGTCGGGATCGCCGAGAAGATCATCGGCCACAAGCTGGAGCTGTCGGCCAACCCGAAGCAGGAGATCATCGATATCCTGCGCGCGCAGTACGGTCTGATCGACTAAGGGTTGCGCTCTTTTTTGCCATCAGGAAACAAACGTTTGCCGATAATGAAGAAGAGATGCAGAGAAACAGACGGGCCCCATTGCGGGGCCCGTTTTTTGTATCCGGCGCACGGCGATCAGCCGTTGACCTTGAACACCTGGCCGGTCTGGATGCCCAGCACCGACTTCTTGTAGGCCTGCGCCACCTTGGCGGCGGGTACCGGCACGAACCCTGGGAAGAAGTCGGCGTATTTGTCCATCGACTCCGCCAGCACGGTCGGGCTTACCACGTTGATGCGAAGGCCCCTTGGCAGCTCGCAGGCGGCCGCTTTGACGAAGTGCTCGACGGCGCCATTGATGGTGGTCGCACTCGCCCCCCAGTTGATGGGCTCTTCGCTCAGGATACCGCTGATCAGGGTGATGGAACCTTTGTCGCTCAGGTGGGGGATAGCGGCGCGGGTCAGGTTGATCTGGCCCATCAGCTTGCTCTCAAGCCCCACCTGCCACTGCTCGTCGGTCATCTCGGTCAGGGCATTGAAGGCCACGTTGCCGCTGGCCACTACCAGCGCATCAAACTGGCCCAGCCCGGCGAATAGCGCCTTGATGGAGGCGGGATCGCGCATGTCGACCGTGGCGTCCCCCTGGCTGTGGCCGACCCGGATCACTTGATGATCTTTGGCGAGCAATTCGCTGACGGCAGAACCTATGGTGCCGGACGCACCCACAATCACAATCTTCATCTCTGTCACTCCTCGGTTGGGATGTGTTGATTCTAGTGCAACAAAAAAAGAGAAAAAGCGCGTAAAATAAACCAATTGTTTCCATATTGGAGCTAATGATGGATATCGCCCATCTGGCCAGCTTTTACGAGGTGGTTTTGCGGGGCAGTTTCTCTGCCGCCGCCGATGCACTGGGGGTCAGCAAGGGGATGCTGAGTCGCCACGTCAGCGCGCTGGAGTCTTCCCTCAACGCCCAGTTGCTGCAACGCACCACCCGCCGGCTCAGTCTGACCGAGGCGGGGTCGACCCTCTATCTGCAGGCGGGCGAGATCTTCGCGCTGGCACGGCAGGCGGAGCAGGATATTCAGGCGCTGACCGAAGAGGATAGCGGACGACTGCGCTTCACCTGCCCGATCAGCACCGGCGATCGTATGGTGAGCGAACTGATCGCTCGCTTTGCCGCGCTCTGTCCCGGGGTGGCGGTCGAGCTCAACTTCACCAATCAGGTGGTCGACATGAGCCAGGGGGAGAATGACATCGCCCTGCGCGCCATCAATGAGGTGCCGGACAATCTGGTCGCACTCCCTCTTGGCCGGCTTAAGGATGTGGTGGTCGCCAGCCCTGCGCTGGTGGCAAGGGAAGGGAAGCCGGCAACCCCCTATGAGTTGGGGGGACTATCCTGCCTGCCCATGGGGAGCAATCCGGCCTGGGAGCAGTGGCACTTCAGCCGCAAGGGCGAAGAGGCCCACATTCTGGTGCAGGGCAGGGTGAGGGCCAACCAATACAGCACCGTCATTGAGCTGGCCCGGGCAGGCATGGGCTATGCCAAATGCCCGCTGGTGGCGGTGGATGCCCTGCTGGCGGCGGGAGAGCTGGTGACCGTGCTCGATGACTGGCAGAGCGGTCTGCACCAGCTTCATGTGCTGCATGCCCAGCAGCGGCGGGTGCCACGCAAGATCCGCTTGTTCAAACAGGTGCTGGCCCAGTGGTTTGCCGATCATCCCCGTTATCTGCTGTAAGAGGGCACATCCCACCGGTCGCCCAGAATGGGGCCCGACTACGTTATTTTTCTGTCATCTTCGGCTGCTACCCTGCGCCCATTGTCGGCATCAGGAAGCGAGAAGCGATGAACAAGCATTGGAGATGGGCGGGATTGGCGCTGCTGTGCGGCACCGCCAACGTGCAGGCGGCGGTCGGGGTGAGCGTGCCGGAGAATTTTCGCATCCTAGCGGTGAGCAGTGGCACGCTGCAGGATGAGCAGCACGCCACCCTGAGCGATGGAGAGCAGCAACTGCTGGTGCGCTTCGAGGGGGTTATCCCCAGCCGCAGCAGCGGTGAGAATGATCGGCAGGTTCGCTCCGAGCCACAGGTAGTGCGCTATCAGGCGAGCAACCAGCGGTTGCAACTGGTGGCGAGCGTACCGGCCGATGAGCAGGGGATGCAGGCCTATGCCAAATCGCCCGTAGTGGCGTTGCAGGAGAGTGGCCGGGCACTTGCCATCCAGCAGGATGCACTGGTGACCAGCGGCATGCTGCTTGGGGTGGATTGGAACGGGAAACTGGCTGAATACAACCGCAGTGGTGGCAAGGCGGCGCTGACAGCGGGAGTGGTTGCGGCTCCGTCAATCAATGCAGTTTCTGGCGGCTCTCAACCTGTTGTGGCTGCCAGCGAGCTGGAAGGGCAGTTGCAGCAGCTGTTCCTCAAGGCAGACCCGGCCCTGCGCAAGCGCTTTATCAGTTGGGCTGTGCCGCAGCTTTAAGTTTGCCGCCCGTTGCAGTAACGTGGGCATCCCTGTCGGATGCCCTCTTCATCGTACTCAACGAGGTGTTCATGTTTGAATTGCATTCCCGCCTGCAGGCCGATACCTGCTGGCTTGGCGATCTGCCGCTCTGCCGCGTCCTGCTGGCCAAAGACAGTCAATACCCCTGGCTGATTCTGGTACCGCGAGTGGCCGACCTGCGCGAGATCCACCATCTGGCACCGGAACAGCAGCAACAGCTGATGCAGGAGTCCTGCGCCGTCGCAGCGCTGATGGAGCAGGCCCTCAGTCCGGACAAGATCAACATCGGCGCGCTCGGCAATCTGGTGCCGCAACTGCACATTCATCATGTCGCCCGCTTTGCCACCGATGCCGCCTGGCCAGGCCCCATCTGGGGAGCTCATCCTGCCGTTCCTTACGAGCCACAAGTTTTGGCGCAGCAGGCCGATACATGGCGCGCCCGGCTCGCCAAGCTGAGCGGTTTCACCCCTGTGGCTGCTGATAACGGAGTCAACTGAGAGGCGTGTCGCTATTTCAGTCTTCTGGCCGCGCCATCTGTTAGAGTTATGGTATAGATAAGCCCATTCTCGATGTTCAGGAAGGACACATGATAGTTACAAGATCCGATGATGACGTCGTGTTGACGACTGAGGATGTACTGCTCAGTCTGTGCAACTCGGTAACCGACGTATTGAGTGCCGCGACCATGAGTCAGGTACGTTTTTCCGGTATGGTGCAGCGGATCAGCAAGACCTGCCTCAAGCCTGATATCGGCTGCTTCGTGCTGTTTGATGGCGGCTTCTCCGGTCTGGTGGTGATCAACTTCTCCGCCGCTGCCGCCATGGAGCTCTATGAGAGCTACATGCTGAGCATGGGGCTCTCCAAGGAGGATCTCGCCATCTCTCACACCTCCGACGAGGTGAGCAACGTGATGGGCGAGCTGATGAACCAGATCGTCGGCAGCTTCACCGTCAAGGTGGGCCGCGATCTGCAGACTCACATCACCCAGAACCAGCCGAAGATGCTGGCCCTCAACAAGCAGGTGATGCTGAGCGTCGATACCAATCTCGACAGCCCGGAATCCCGCCGCGTCACCTTCTTCACCGCCCGCAACAACATCTTCTATCTGGAGCTGGCGATGGACAAGACCGAGTTCATCCGCATCCACAATGAGGGGATGGAGCACGAGGAGCTGGATCCCGATGCCCTGATAGCTCAGGCCAAGCAAGACGCAGCCAAACCGGCGCCAGCAGCAGCTCCGGCCGCCAGCAATGACCACGACGATCTGCTCGACTCGCTCGGTATCTGAAGCAGGTCTAAGGCAGCAATGATAAGGCCACCCATCGGGTGGCCTTTTTTATTGCGGCTTTGCTGAGATTAGAAGTTGTAGAGCAGGCCGGTGCTGACGCGGCTCGCTTCGGTATCGTAGAAGCCGATATCGGAGCTGGCGTTGGCATAGGAGAGGGTAAAGGTCGCGCTGAGCGGTTTCACCCCGAACAGGCTGTGCCAGAAGAAGGTGCCGTTGATGGCGAATTCGTCCGCATCGGCGCGCTGGTCGAAGATGGGGTTGGCTTCGTCATACTTGCGCTTGCCGGCATAGACGTTGCTGACAATCGACCACTGGGGGCCACGCTTGGCATAGGTCAGTTGCAGGCCGGTGTTTTCGAAGCTCTCGGCACTGCCATCGAGGTTGGCTTGTTTGTAGATCAGCGCAGGTTCCAGAGCCTGACCGTCGGCGAAGGTCCACTTGTAGGAGAGCTGCATGTCATACATCTTGCCATTGCGATCCAGCATGGATGCGTAGTGAGTGCCATGAACCCGGTCATACTGCTGGCCGCTCTGCTCATCATCCATGTCGATGCTGCGGGCGGTGATGCTGCCGTTGAAGTTGCTGCCCCAGATCTTGTCCCAGGCGAAACGCGCCCCTTTGGATTTCAGGTCGGTGGAGCTGCGATCCACGCCGGTGGCAAAAGGATCGCTCCACAGCTCGACCGGCATGGCGTTGAATACCAGCGAGGTAGCGACGATCCCCTTGTCGCCCATCTCCTGACGCAGACCGAACTGCTGGGTAAAGTCGAAGCGGATGGCATCCTGAATGAGGTTACCGAGGAAGACCTGGGTACGGGTATCGGCAAAGGTGTAGCGGATGTCGGCGTTGATCAGCGGAGTCAGCTTGTTCTCGCTATCCGGTGAGCCCAGATCGTTGATGCGACTGTGGTTGTCGTCGCCGGCATAGAAGTTGGACTTGTAGCTGGTGGCGCTGACGCCGCCCAGCAGGAAGCCGGACCAACCGGACTGGCGCGGAATTTCGCCCAGATCGGCGTATGCAGCGTGGCTCGCAAGCAGGCCGAGGCCCAGCAAGGTGAGATTGCGCATCAAAAGACTCCTGATATATCAAACTGTTGAGGTGTAAAGCCCGGGATGTTCGTGCTGCTGATGTCACCTTGGTATTGCCCGGGCGAGTGCAATGGTCACATATGATACAGGAATATCCAATTATTGGCTTATCACACAAGAGTTAAGCGCGTTGTGCTGGTATTCTGTCCGGCGAATATCGGGGAGAAAACAACAAGATGAAGCAGATTAAATCCTGGGCGCAATACTACGTCGATCTGATGACCAAGCTGGGGCTGGTGCGTTTCAGCATGTTTCTGGCCACCGGCATCATAGTGCTGGCGGTCGCCATCCAGATGGGGGTCACCCTGTTTTTGCGGGGCAGCATCGATGTCATCGATTTCGTGCGCTCGGTGTTTTTTGGTCTGCTGGTCACCCCCTGGGCGGTCTATTTTCTCTCCATCGTGGTGGATCAGCTGGAGGATTCCCGCCAACGGCTGAGCCGGATGGTGCGCAAGCTGCAGGATATGCGCGAGCGGGATCTCGAGCTCAACAATCAGCTGCAGGAGAACATCAGCCGCCTCAACAGCCAGATCGCCGAGACCAACCGGGCCGAGAGTCTGCGTCTGCAGGCCATCGAGGATCTGGAGAACGAGGTGTTCCAGCGGGAAAAGGCCCAGCTTCATCTGGGAGAGCGCACCGCTCTGCTGCGCTCCTTTATCGACTGCTCCCCCGATCTGGTTTACTACCGCAATGAGGATGAGCAGTTCTCCGGCTGCAACCGCGCCATGGAGGAGCTGACCGGCAAGGCTGAGAGCGAGCTGATTGGCCTCACCCCGTTTGATGTCTACAAGCAGGAGATCGCCAACAAGGTGGTAGAGACTGACCGCCAGGTCTTTGCCAGCAACGAGCCGCTCACCTATGAGCAGTGGCTGGAGTACCCCGATGGTCGCAAGGCCTACTTCGAGCTGCGCAAGGTGCCCTTCTTCGACCGCTTCGGCAAGCGGCTCGGCCTGCTCGGCTTTGGCCGTGACATCACCGAACGCAAGCAGTATCAGGACAAGCTGGAGAAGGCGAGCCGCGACAAGACCACCTTCATCTCCACCATCAGCCACGAGCTGCGTACCCCGCTCAACGGCATTGTGGGGTTGAGCCGCATGCTGATGGATACCCCGCTCGACCCGAGCCAGCGTCAGCAGCTCAAGACTATTCACTTAAGTGCGGTCACCCTTGGCAACATCTTCAACGACATCATCGATCTCGACAAACTAGATCGGCGCCGGCTTGAAATTGCGCCAACCCGGATCGACCTGCCTGCCTTCCTCGACGAGCTGGAGACGCTGTCGCGCATTCAGGCGGAGCAGAAGGGGCTCTATCTGCACTTTGATCGCGATGGCGACATGCCGCAATTCGTGATGGCGGATGGCACCCGACTGCGTCAGGTGTTGTGGAATCTGGTGGGCAATGCGGTCAAGTTTACCGATGAGGGCGGTGTCACCGTGCGCTGCCTCTCCCATCCTGCCGACGAGCCGGGCAAGCTGGCGCTCCACTTTGAAGTGGAAGATACCGGCGTCGGCATTCCCCGCGCCCAGCAGGAGAAGATCTTCGCCATGTACTATCAGGTGCAGGGCAAGAAACACGCCACCGGTACCGGGATCGGCCTCGCGGTGTCGCGCCAGCTGGTACAGGCCATGGGCGGCCAGCTCTACGTGGATAGCGAGCCGGGTGAAGGCTCTTGCTTCACCGCCGAGCTGGAGGTCGCCTGTGTCGAACAGGTGTTGCCTGAACTGGAAGAGGAGATGCCCTCCCTCGACATCCTGCTGGTGGAGGATGTCGAGCTCAATGTGACGGTTGCCTGCGCCCTGCTGAACAAGCTCGGCCATCAGGTCAAGGTGGCGCGCGATGGTGCTCAGGCGTTGGCGATGGCCAACCCGGATGATTTTGACCTTATCCTGCTCGATATCCAGCTGCCGGACATGACCGGGTTCGATGTGGCGGCAACCCTGCTCGAGCGCTACGGCGAAAGTTTGCCGCCCATGGTTGCCCTGACGGCCAATGTAACCGGCGATCGCCAGTACTATCTGGATCGCGGCATGCGGGATGTGATCAACAAGCCGCTCGGCTCGAAGGCGGTGCGTGAGGTGATTGGTCACCTGTTTGCCGATCTGGCCGACGACGAGGCGGACGAGCAGGCTGATGCGGTGACTCAGGATGCGTTGCTGGATCTCCCTTTCCTCACCGACTATGCCGATACCGTGGGCAAGCCGGTACTGCTCTCCAGCGTCGAGCTGTTCGAGAAGATGATGCCCGACTACATGGCGGTGCTCGACTCCAACATGATCGCGCGGGATCAGGCTGGCGTGGTGGAGGAGGCGCACAAGATCAAGGGGGCGGCAGGCTCCATCGGCCTGCGTCGCCTGCAGCAGACGGCGCAACTGATCCAGAGCCCGGATCATCCCGCCTGGTGGGAGAATGTGGAAGACTGGATTGAGACGCTGCGCCGGGAATATCCGGGCGATATCGCCCGTCTGCGCCGCTGGTTGTTGTCTTGAATCTAATGGGAGCCGCGGGCAAGGAGCCACAGGATGTATAGCCGTTTGATCACCCCCGAGCGCATTCACCCCTGGGGAAATGAGGGTCTGTTGGAGGCGACCGAGCTGGATCGCGCCCGCATAGTGCAGGCGGCGCCGGTGCGCCGGTTGCAGCAGAAGACCCAGGTTTTTCCGCTCGATGTGAAAGCCTCGGTGCGCAGCCGCCTCACCCATTCGCTGGAGGTGCAGGAGACCGGCCGTCAGATCAGTCGCCGCATTCTGGCGGAATTGCCAGCCGGTGTGGTGTGCGAGGGGGCCTTTATCAATCTGGTGGAGATGTCCTGCCTCTTGCACGACGTGGGCAACCCGCCGTTCGGCCACTTCGGCGAGCAGGTGATGAGCCAGTGGCTCGGTGAAATGCTCGATCCCCTCTATCAGCAGGCACTGGCACAGCCCCCCTCAGTCCAGTGGGCGGAGCTGCGTCAGGATCTGCTGTTGTTTGACGGCAATGCCCAGAGCTTGCGGTTGGTACACAGCCTGCACGAGCTCAACCTGACCCTCGGCCAGCTGGGGGCGCTGTGCAAATACCCGCAGCAGCCGCAACCCGGTGTGAGTTACGGCCAGCATCATGGCTGGAGCAGCAAGCGCGGCATCTTCTTCAGTGAACAGCCCCTCTATCGCGCCCTCGGCCAGAGTCTGGGGCTGGCCCCAGGCTGCCGCCATCCGCTTGCCTACATCATGGAGGCGGCGGATGACATTTCCTACTGCATCGCTGATCTGGAGGATGCGGTAGACAGGCGCATTTTCACCCTGAATGAGCTGCTGGCTGCCCTCTGCAGCGCTGATGGCAGCGAGTACATGACGACCCTGCTTGGTGATGCACAGCGCTCCAGCTGGGGTTTCTTCCCCCATTTTCGTCACCGGTTGACCAGAGATCTGGTGGCGCTGGCAGCCAGCACCTATATCAGCGAGCATGAGGCGATCCTGCAGGGGAGCTATCCGCAGGCCCTGCTCCACGGTCAGGCTCCCACGGCGCGGGTGCTCGATATCCTCAAACAGGTTGCGCGAGCGCAGGTTTTCATGCGCCCCGAGGTAGAGGCGCTCGAACTGGAAGGCTACGCCGCCCTGCGCGGTGTGCTCGCCACTTACTCTTGCCTGCTGGCAATGCCATCCGGGCAATTTTCCCGTCTGCTGGCGGGTGAGGGGGGGAGTGAACTCTTTTTTGCTCGCCGCCTCTATCACCGCCTCTCGACGCGCCATATCAAGGCCTATCGGCTGGCTATCGCCACCCCGGATCCACGCTTTGTCTGCCAGCAGGAGCAGGAGTGGTATTACCGGGTACGCCTGCTGCTCGACTATGTCAGCGGCATGACGGATACCTATGTGCTGGAAGAGTACCGGCTGCTCTCGGGGATCTGATGACTCGGACTCCCTTGCGGGCAGCATAAAATGCCGTAAAAACGTTTAAAAAGGAGCCGCAAGAGGCTTGTGTTAAATTCGGAGTTTTTTTAGACTGCTGCAACCTGTTCAACTTTTATCCGGTAAGGAGACGAAAATGCACCATCAGATGCTAAATCTTGCATTCTCTCGCGGCACTGCGTGCGGCGTGAAATCTCGTGCTCTTTTACCGCGTGGCGTAAACAGGTAACCCCTGTCTTTTTATCACCCGCGGTTTGTCCCGCAGGGTGATATCCACTTTCTCCGGGAGAACCGCATGTTCAACTGGAGAATGTCATGTCTATCGAACTGGTTTTACTGCGTAGCGTCGAGTCTTTGGTACAAAAGCGGATCGCCAAGGTCGAGCGTCGTCTCGCCGTGATCAATCTCTCTCCTACCCTGCTGAAAGATACCGGTCTGGAAGGGTATGAGGGGCAGATCTCCCATATCCGTGAGCGCGAGTATCAAACAGGCTTCCGGCTTGGGAATCGAATAACCTGATGTGGTGGGGGCGTTGTTCCCCCCCAATCTTTTAACGTTGCGAAAAAATGACGTGACAGACCAAAATCTGTCACGTTTTTTGCTTTAAAAAGGATTGTTTATTCACATTCAGCCAATATCCCTCTATCCTCTCGGCCCCGTTTATAGCGGAACTGTTTGTTTTCTCACCGGCTAGAGCCATTATCTAGAGGGTCGAGGATGAATCGTATTGGCCTCACTCATCAGGACAAATAGCTCATGTCTCGCGCTTGTCATCTCCTACTGATTTTTTGCTCACTGCTTCTGCTGAGTTGGCATGTTGCTGCGGAGTCATCGCCCGAAGAGGAACAAAGAGCGGTTGATGAGCAGGGCTTCTCTCAGGAGCTGGTGGTGGGCGTTCCCCGTGGTGGTTATCCCCCCTTTATCTACGAGGTGCCATCGAAACAGTACGCCGGTCCGCTCAAGGAGTTGGCCCTGCGGATTGCCGCCGAGATGGGATTAACTCTGCGTTGCGTATCCTTTAACTCTTATATCGAAGCTCAGGAAGCGCTGAAGAAGGGGAAGGTTGATGCGCTGGTCGGGGTGGAGCTTGATGCTTTGCCGGTGGAGGGGGTGAACCATATCGGTCACCTCGGCTCTTATGGCCGCGCTATCCTGATGCAACATCCCAACCAGCGGTTAACGATCGAGCAGGCAAAAAAAATGCGCTGGGTTTGTATCCGCGGGTTTGGCAGTTGTCGTGAGCTGGCATCGCTGGGAATGCCCAACGTGACGCAGGTCGAGAGCCGTGATGAGGCAACCTATATGGTCAAGCTGGGCCTGGCCGATGGTTATCTGGCGCTGGGCCCTATTCTGGTGCGGGAGCTGCAGCGCCTCCCGGACACCATGGGGATTGCGACTCCTCGCTGGCTGAGCAGCAGCGCCCTGACGATTGCGACCAGCGCAAATAATAGTGAGCTGACAGAGCGGATCTGGCAGGCATATCAGAGGATCCCGGTGACCGATTCCCGCCTGCGCCTGGCGGAGGGGGATAGCCGCTTCAAGGTCGATCTGCTGCTGGAACCTGCCGAGATGGCATGGTTAAAACAGAAAAAAGTGATCCGGTTTGCCGTAGCCCCCTCTTTTTCCGGTATCAGCGAGATCGATGAAGAGGGGAGATTGCACGGGTATGCCGCCGACCTGATGAAGCTTATCAGCCTGCGTTCCGGTGTCCGGTTTGAACTGGTTCCGACCCGCACCTGGCAAGAGTCCATCGAACTACTGCAAGCGCACAAGATTGATTTGATCCCCCTGATGACTCCCCTGAAGGATCGGCGGGAGTTCGCCTCCTTTACTTCCTCTTACCTCAAGTTTGACAGCTACATCGTTGCCAGGAGCGGTGCTCGCAGCTTGAAATCTCTGGCTGATTTAAAGGGACGTCAGATCGGGGGGGTGACAGGTTCCTACGAGGCATCGTTGATTCGCAACTTTGGCGGGAAGATTGTTGAGGTTGGCCGCGATGCAGATCTTCTGAAGTTGCTCGACTCGGGCAAGGTCGATTATGTACTGCTTACCATGACCAACCTTGGCCAGCAGGCGATGAAAGGATTCAACGAGAAGTACCAGGTTGTGCTGGGGAGCCCCGAATTTTCGGTGCCGATCAGTATGGCGGTCGATATTGCACAGCCCGAGCTGACCAGGATTATGGACAAGTTGCTGCAGACCATTACCGATGAAGAGTGGCAGCTGTTCGATCGCCGCTGGCTCAACATCTCGGTCAATATGGCGGTGGACAATAGCCCTCTATACAAATGGCTGGCTTTTGCCGTAGCGGCTCTTGGTACCTCGGGTCTGCTGGTGTTGCTGTGGGCGCGCAGCCTGCGCCGCCAGATTGCCCAGCGCAAGGTTGCGGAAAGCAAGTTGAATGAGCAGCTCTCTTTTGTGCAGACACTGCTCAACTCCTTGCCGACCATGGTGGCACTGCGTGACAACGAGCAGCGTATTACCCTTTGCAATCAAGCCTATCGCGAGACCTTTTTCATCGAGCATGATGGGCAGCCGCGAGACGATCTCGCGCATATGCCCGAGCCGGTTCGTCGCCAGATGGTACAGGAGGAGCGAGCCGTCTGGCAGAGTGGTCGCAAGCTGGAGGGGGCGGGCAACAGTGTGCGGGCCGATGGTTCACCGTTTCATGTGATGTACGTCAAACTTCCCTATCGCGACCCGGCAGGCAAGATGTTGGGGGTGTTGACCGTGCTCACCGATGTCAGCCAGATCAAGGATGCGGAGGCGCGGGCGCGCAAGGCGGAAACCCGCCTGACCCAGATTACCGACAGTATGCCGGGCATTGTCTACCAGTATCTGTGGCAGGGGCCGGGCAAGGGACGATTTCTCTATGCCTCCCAGGGGGCTCGCGAGATCCTCGGGGTCAGTCATCAGGAGCTTTTTGCTGCCGAGTCGGGAGGAGAGATCTTCGGGTTTACCGAAGAGGCGTTGCAGGACTTTGTCAGCAAGGTGGCCAATCATGCCGAGACCCTGGCCCCGCTTGATCTGGAGGTCAAGGTCGAGCGGCTGGAGGGGGATCGCTATCTGCAGGTACGCGGCAGCTTCGTGCGTCAGGAACAACAGGAGCTGATCCTCAACGGGGTGATCCAGGACATTACGGCGCTCAAGCTGCAGGAGCACCAGTTGCGCGAGGCACAAGCCTACGCCGAGCAGGCCATGCAGGCGCGAAGCCGCTTTCTCGCCACCATGAGTCACGAGTTGAGGACCCCCATCTCCGGTATGCACGGTATGCTGGAGCTGTTGCAGATGAGCGAGCTGGATGACGATCAGCGTTACATGGTGCGCAATGTCGTCACTTCAACCAACAACTTGCTCTATCTGGTGAATGACATCCTCGACTTTTCCAAGATAGAGGCTGGCCAGTTGCGATTGCACTATCAGGTCTGTCGCGTGCAATCCGTTATTTGTGACGCGATCCGTGGCCATGCGACGCTCGCGCATAGCAAAGGGTTGCAGGTGGTGCTGGAGTGGGGTCAATCCGTGCCCGATCAGGCCGAGTTGGATGGCGTCAGGGTAGGGCAGGTTATCTCCAATCTGCTCAACAATGCCGTCAAGTTTACCGAGCAGGGGACCATCACTCTTGCTGTTAACTACCTCGACGGGTTGTTGAGCATTATGGTCGCCGATACCGGTATCGGGATTGCCGAAGAGAAGCAGGCGCTGCTTTTCACTCCTTTTGAACAGGTGGAGTCAGACATCAATCGCCGCTTCGGTGGTACAGGGCTGGGGCTGGCCATCTGCGATCAGCTGGTGCGGAAAATGGGGGGCAACCTGCATCTGGTCAGCAAGCCGGGTGAGGGGTCGAGTTTTACCTTCACCGTACCGCTGCAGAAACCACAATGGGATCTGCCAGCTTTGGCTGGGAGCGAGTGGTGGTATTTCAGCAACGATCCGGTGCTGGAGATGGCCATGAGACGTCTTGGTGCCAAGCTCAAACCCATTGAAGCGTCGAATTTCAGTGATGATTTGCAGGGATTGCTGCTGGCAGACGAACTTTGGCTGGAGCAGACGCTGGGGCCCGAGTGGCAAAGCTGGCTTCAACAAAGGGCTCTCAAAGGGATCATTGTGTCTCCCCGCGAGGCGCTTCGCGGGCGTCTCGGTGCTGCTCACTGGTGGCGACTGGGACTCTCCCCTCTCTATCCGGATCTGCTGCTGGAGAGTTGCAACGAATTGCTCAATGAGCAGGTTACCCCCATGCTCACGGCACTTGGGGAGAAGCTGGGAGGTAGGGTGCTGGTGGCCGACGATCATCCGGTCAACCGGGCTCTGCTGGCCAGACAGTTGGCCATTCTCGGGATAGAGGCGCAGGTGGTTGAGGATGGCGAGAAGGCGTTGCGGGCATGGCAGGGGCAGGATTTCTCTCTGCTGCTGACTGATTGTCATATGCCGGTGATGGATGGCTATAGTCTGGCCAGAGCGTTGCGAGCCCAGGGAGTGACTGCGCCCATAATCGGGGTAACGGCTGATACTTCGGAAGAGGCGAGTGCGCGGATGGTTGAGGCGGGCATGAGTGACATGCTGTTCAAGCCATATCCTCTCGAGACCCTGCGTCAACTATTGGCACATTGGCTGACTGATGTGGCTACAGTCTCAACAGAAGAACCCGCAGAACAGCAGCAAATCGCCGAGCAGGCGGAACGCTGGCAAGGGCTCTTTGGTGATGAGGAGGCTGCTCGGGCGATGGCAAAAGAATATCTCGATTCCAACCGTCAGGATGGCAAGGATATGATGGTGGCACTGACTTGCCACGATACTCAGGCGCTGGTAGAAACGGCCCACCGTATCAAGGGGGCCGCACGCATGGTGGGGCTGCAAGAGCTGGCAGCACAGGCAGCCAGACTCGAATCGGCCTCACGATTGAAGCAGACGGAGGAGCTGGAAGAGTTGGTTTGCGGGGTACAGGTATTGATGAACGCAATCTCCCACGAAATTGGATTATGGCTCGATGAATAACGTACAAAACGTACACGATGAATTGGTCATCATGGTTGTCGAGGACCATGCGTTTCAACGCAAGGCCTTGATGCACCAGATCCGTGACCTGGGTTATCAACAGTTGCTGGAGGCTCGTGATGGGCAGGAGGCACTTGAGCTGTGCCAGCGTCACTCGGTTGATATCCTTTTTTGTGACCTGCGCATGCCCGGTATGGATGGAATGGCGCTGTTGCGCCGCCTCTCCCTGGGAGGATTCAGCGGAGGCATCATTCTCTCCAGCGCATTGGAGGATGACGTCGTTGAAGCTGTTTTGCGGATGAGTGCCGCCTATGGTTTGCAGGTGCTGGGCCGAATCGAAAAACCATCGACCAAGCAACAGTTAAAAGTGTTGATCGAGTCGTGGTCTCCTCGTCAGGAGCAGGCCCAAAAAGAGGATGGGCATCGGCTTGGGCTGGATGAACTGCGACGCGCGCTGGACGATGACCAAATCGTCCCCTGGTATCAACCGAAAGTCAGCTTTGCCACTGGTGAATGGGTCGGGATGGAAGCGCTGGCGCGCTGGCAGCACCCGGAATATGGCCTGGTCTCGCCGGGCCGTTTCATTCCGCTGGCAGAAAACAACGGGCTCATCGATCAACTGACCGAGATCATCATCAACAAGTCGCTGCGCGATGGTCATCTCTGGGAGGAGACTGGTCTCTCCCTCAATCTGTCGATGAACCTTTCCACCACCTCGCTGATTGAGGGGGATCTCTGTAACTCCCTGATTGCGCAATGTCTGCGCTGGAGCATAAATCCAGAACTGATCACCCTGGAGGTGACCGAGAGCTCCTTCGTGCAGGATGTGGGCAAGTCGCTGGAGGTGCTGACCCGACTGCGGATGCATGGATTCGGTCTCTCTATCGATGATTTCGGCACCGGCTACTCGTCGATGCAGCAGTTGGCTCTGCTGCCTTTTACCGAGTTGAAGCTGGATCGATCCTTCGTCGATCGCTGCTATGCAGATCCATCCCGTCTGGCCATTATCGAGTCCAGTATCGAGCTTGCCCGCAAGCTGGGGCTTAAATCGGTGGCGGAAGGGGTCGAGGATGAGTTGACTTGGCAACAGTTGGCAAAACTTGGATGTGACGTGTGTCAGGGCTTTTTCTCTGCCAGACCGATGCCGCGCAGTGAATTGCAGGAGTGGCACCGCTCCTGGCAGGAGAGATTGCCTACACTTATATCGACCTGATTCTTTTGGCCTGCGGGCCTCATCTGAACAAGGATGTTCATGAAAATCTCACACAAGCTTCTGATCAGCTTCGGATTTATCAATCTTCTGATCGCCCTCTCCTCTGCACTGGTCTACTACCGGCTAAACCAGATCAATCAATCCCAGCAGATGCTGCTGGCGCAGGCGCTGCCGGCTCTGCAGCGGGATGAGGCCAGCCAGAAAGCGCTGGTCGCCACCGTCTCGGCATTGCGTGGTTATCTCATTCTTGGCAAGGATCCCGCCCAAGCTGCCAGATTGAAGCAGGAGTGGGAGGGGGCCTGGCAGGTTATTACCAGCCAGCAGTTTGATGTGGGGTTGGTACAGTCACTCAAGAGTTTCAAGAGCAGTCAGGAAAAGGTATGGGTGATTGCCCACACAGAGGAGAATCTGCCTGCACATACCCTGATGCTGCAGGAGGCAGGGCCGCTTGCCGAAGCTGCGCTCGATCAGCTGCAATCTTTCGCCAATGAAGAGGTGGCGACTCCTCAGGATCAGCTATCGGGAGATCGCCGCATGTTGCTCAAGCAGGTGGGAGATGCCTACAACAGCTTGTCAAATGCGCTCTCCGCCCTGCGAGATTTTCTTATTTCCGGCGACCCGGAATATCGCAGCAAGTATGAGGACTATTACAAGTTCCATCAGCAACGGGTGGCGGAACTCAAACAGCAGTCCAGTCTCTTTTCCGAAACCGAGCGCAGCCTCTGGCAGCTGTTTGAGGAGATGGGAACCCCCTTCTCGGAGCTGGTGGGCCAGGTCATCAGCAAGCGGCAAGCACCGGATTGGGATCAGGCTAACTACTTGATGGCAAAAGAGATTGAGCCGATGCAGGAGATCCTCTACGAACGGCTGGCCAAACAGGTAGGGGAAACCCGCAGCAAAGTAACTGCAATCTCAGGAGAGATGACCCAGGCTGGCCACTCCATCACTCGTACTCTGTTGCTGGCAACGGGGAGTTCCATCGTGCTTGGCATGTTGGTGGCGTGGCTCTTCAGTCGTCGTTTGACTCGTGACATCGCCAGTCTGGTTGTGCGGGCTGGCGAGGTCGCCGATGGCAAGCTGGCAGCCAACCCCTTGCCCATCTTGAGTCAGGATGAGCTGGGCGGTTTGACCGGCTCCATCAACCGGATGTCGGCCCAGCTACGCAGTCTAGTGAGCGAGCTGCAGGGGGCGGTGGGACAGGTAGATGTCGCCTGTCAGGATGTAGGCAGCACAACTCAGGCCATAGTGACCGATTTGACCGCGCAGGATATTCGGGTAAAAGCGGTCGCCAGCGCGATCGAGCAGATGTCGGTCAGTATGAAAGAGGTGGCGGGCAATATTGCCAATGCAGCCGACAGTGCCCATCAGGTGCAGCAGCAAACCCGGCAGGGACAGAATGCATTGGCACGGATGACAGATGCCATGCAGCAGATCGCCGCCATGATTGGGCAAGCCAATCACGCGATGGGATTGCTTGAGAAGCAGAGCGAACAGGTCGGGCAGATCACCGAAGTTATCGCCACCATAGCCGAACAGACCAACTTGCTGGCCCTTAATGCGGCAATAGAAGCTGCGAGGGCCGGTGATCAGGGGCGCGGTTTTGCCGTGGTCGCCGATGAGGTACGTCAGCTGGCAACCCGCACCCACCAGTCAACCGCCGAAATCAGCCAGACGATTAGCGCAATTTCCCAGCAAACCCGCCAGACCGTCGCCACGGTGAGCGGTGGCACCCAGCTGGTCGAGCAGGGGCGTGATGCAGTCGGGTTGGTAACCGAGACGTTGAATGCGATGAACCAGCTGGTGCAGGCGCTATCTGGCCAGCTGGAGGCCATCGCAACGGCGACCGAGCAACAATCCCAGGTCGCCGCCGAAGTGGCTGGAACGGTAGAGGATATTGCCGCTCTGAGCCGTCAATCCTGTCAGCAGAGCCAGCAGGGTGAGGGCATAGTCGCCCGTCTGGCGGGTGATACCGGCAAGCTGACGGCAGTGATCGCCCGTTTTGAGCTGGAGTGACGGGGGTGGCAGGATATCATCCTGCCACCTCTTAGTCGATTCGTCTGAAGGCGTGGTTTTCGAAGCTGCTGGTGGTCTCTTTATTGAGCAGACTGACCAGCAGAATGGCCCGTTTCTCCCCATCCGGCTCCATATAGATGGCTTCAAACCCTGCCAATGGCCCCTCTTCAATCAATACCTTATCGCCCGCATTTGGCAGCTTGGCGTAGCTGGCTCGCGCCTCGTCGCTGTCATCGCGGCTCATCAGCTGATAGACCAGCTTGTTGCTGATGGGCGTCCATTCACTGCCGAAGTGGATGATCCGGCTGATGCCACGGGTCGATTTCAGGGTGACCGGAGTGACCTCTTCCAAATCGACGTAGATGAAGAGGTAGTTGGGAAACATGGGTTCCTTTACCGGGACTCGCTTGCCCCGACGCAGTTTCTCGATTTCCACCATGGGGTAGTAGGACTCAATGCCCTGGGCATCGAGGTGGGCGCGGGCGCGGGCCTCTTCCTTTGGCTTGCAGTAGGCCAGATACCATTTTTTCATGTGATGTTATATTCGTGTTGCCGTGCTCGCCGATATGATAGCGGCGGCAATAAAAAAGGCCACGCATTGCGTGGCCTTTTTTGTCGAGTGAGCAATTACCAACCTTTTACCAGGCCGCCTTTGAACAGCTCCAGCCCTTTCTTGTAGACATCATCGGTCTGGAAGGCCTGTACGAACTGTTTGACCTTCTCGTCATCCTTGTTGTTGTCGCGAGCGACGATCAGGTTGACGTAGGGGGACTCTTTGTCTTCAACAAACAGACCATTTTCGGTCGGGGTCAGACCAATCTGGCCGGCAAAGGTGTTGTTGATGATGGCGAGATCCACGTCTTCCAGCGAGCGGGGCAGCTGGGCAGCTTCCAGTTCAACGATCTTGAAGTTGCGCGGGTTGCTGGCGATATCGAGTACGGTCGCTTCCAGACCAGCACCATCTTTCAGGGTGATCAGGCCTTGCTTGGCCAGCAGGATCAGGGAGCGGCCCAGGTTGGTCGGATCGTTCGGTACCGCGATCTGGGCGCCATCTTTCAGCTCGCTCAGCGACTTCAGCTTCTTGGAGTAACCGGCGATCGGGTAGACGAAGGTGTTGCCGACCGGTACCAGTTTGAAGCCGCGATCACGTACCTGCGCATCCAGATAGGGTTTGTGCTGGAAGGCGTTGATGTCGATGCTGCCATCGTTCAGCGCCACGTTCGGGGTGACATAGTCGGAGAAGTTGACGATCTCGACGTTCAGACCATATTTCTCTTTTGCCACCTTGGCGGCTACTTCGACCAGCTCGGTCTCAGGGCCGGCAATGGCGCCTACTTTCAGGGTCTTGTTCTCTTCCTTTTGACCGCAACCGGCCAGTACCAGACCAGCCAGCAGAGCTGCCGCAACGGATTTGATGCCAAATTTCATAAAACCTCCTGTCAGAAATCGACGATTAACGATGATCACATTTGTTGACCAGGCGTTCACCAGCGCTCTGGATAAGTTGAACTAGCACGACCAGTATCACGACGGTGACCAGCATGACGGTCGGATCGAAGCGCTGATAGCCGTAACGGATGCCCACATCACCGAGACCACCACCACCGATGGCACCAGCCATGGCGGAGTAGTTCACCAGCGTGACGAGGGTAATGGTGACGCTGTTGAGGATGCCGGGCAGGGCCTCGGGCAGCAGCACCTTGGTGATGATTTGCAATGGCTTGGCACCCATCGCCTTGGCCGCTTCCAGCAGGCCGTCGGGTACTTCCATCAGGGCACCTTCCACCAGACGGGCGATGAAAGGGATGCAACCGACGGTCAGCGGCACGATGGCCGCTATGGTGCCGATACTGGTGCCGACAATCAGCCGGGTCAGCGGAATAATCGCGACCAGCAGGATGATAAAGGGCACCGAGCGACCCACGTTGACCACCATGCCCAAAGTGCGGTTGAGCAGCGGATTGGCCAGGATCTGGCCGGCTTTGGTCACATGCAGAGCCACGCCGAGCGGCAGTCCGAGCAGGCAGCCAAACAGGGCGGAGGCAAACACCATGATAAGGGTGTCGCCCAGGGCCGTGATGAGCAGATTAATCATGGCTTCGGACATAACCCATTACCTCCAGCTGAATGTGATTGTCGATAAGGAACTGCTGGGTCGCCTCGCACTGGGCTTCATCTCCGAACAGTTCTGCCAGCAGGAAACCGAACTTGACGCCACCGGCGTACTCGATGTCGGCGCTCAGGATGCTGATGTCGATATTGAAACGGCGGCTCGCCTCGGAGATGAGCGGCGTATCGACCGTGCTGCCGGTAAAGCCAAGCTTCAGCAGCGGGTAGCTGCCGGGCACTCGCTCGTTGCTCATCCGATCCTGATACTCCTGCGGTACCTCGAGATGGATGGTGGAGCGAATGAAATCGCGGGCCAGCTGGGTCTTGGCATTGCTGAAGAACCACGCCACTTCGCCCTGTTCGATCAGGCTGCCGTCGCTGATGATGGCCACTTCGTCACAGATCCCCTTCACCACATCCATTTCGTGGGTGATGAGCAGGATGGTGAGCCCCAGCTTGACGTTGATCTCCTTGAGCAGGGTCAGGATCGAGCGGGTGGTCTGCGGATCGAGTGCCGAAGTGGCCTCGTCACAGAGCAGCACTTTGGGCGCAGGGGCCAATGCGCGTGCGATGGCGACCCGCTGTTTCTGGCCGCCGGATAGTTCGGACGGATAGGCGTGAGCACGGGCTTCCAGCCCGACCAGCGCCAGCAGCTCTTCGACCCGGCTCTTGATCTGATCCTTGTTCCAGCCCGCCAGCTCCAGCGGAAAGGCGATGTTGGCAAATACGGTACGGGAGGCGAGCAGGTTGAAGTGCTGGAAGATCATCCCGATCTGGCGGCGGGCCTGGGTCAGATCCCGTTCGCTCAGGGCGACCAGATCCTGGCCGTCGACAATCACCTGACCCTCTGTCGGGCGCTCCAGCAGGTTGACACAGCGGATGAGGGTACTCTTGCCGGCACCGGAGGCACCGATCACCCCGAAGATTTTGCCTTGGGGTACATGCAGACTCACGTCACGCAGGGCGTGCACGGCGTCACTGCCTGTACCGTAGACTTTGTTGAGACCGATCAACTTAATCATGGATTCTTCCGTGCTAACAGCCTTACAGCACAGGGCGCTACAGGCGAGAAAATTGGGCAGAGGTTTCACTAGGTTGCACTGCCATCATGGGGGATGATGCTAAGATGTCCGGATGGCTGTGTCAACGCATGTTTTTACGTCTAGACGTCTAAAAAAGTGATAAGGATTTTCAGTTGGCAGATAAGGAATAGCAGGGTTTGGCATTGTTCCATATTGAATTTCGCTTTGAAGCCGAAGAGCCGAATTAAAGTTGGCTAATGGCGTGTGATGCTCTGTTCTATTAGGTATCCCTGTCGCGACTATCCGGCTGTGGAGCCTACCTCTCTCAAGCCCCAGAATTGCATAAAGTTGAACCCCCTGTCTGCCCACTTATATATACCTCGGCCAATTTTGATGCAGCGCAAGAAGATGCCGGATCGTGATTGGGGCCTGGCTGGCCGTTTTTTATACTGAAGTTGCGGATTTCCCATGGAGGGCAGAGCGATGAGATTCCAACAGATCAAAGAGTTGCTGCACTACCTCGAGCAGGTGCATCACCAGCTCGGTCTCTGTTACCGGCGTCTGGGCAATCAGGTGGATAGCGAACGCTGCCGGATGTTGCTGGTCTATCTGCAAGGGCGGGAGGATGCCGCCAGTGTCCATCTGCATGAGTACGCCACCCAGCTGGGCGGCCCGGTGCGGGAGACCTGGCTGGATCAGAGCTTTAGCGAGGACATGTTGCCAGCGATTATGCGCTGCGAGTTGCCCGCTTCAGCCAGAACCGAAGATATCGTTGCCCTGGTTTGCCGCTGGGAGGAGCAGTTGATTGGCGAATTGGGTCATCTGGCCCGGGAGTGCCCGACTCGGAGCACGGCTGAATTGCTGGATAATTTGGCCCGACTGGAGCAGACCCGCCTGACCCGCTTGGTGCACGGTGCTCACCAGCTCGATGACTTGTAGCAAGGACTGAGGGTCGATCACCAGATAGAGAGAGGGCCCGGCATTGCTGCCGGGCCCTCTTCGTATCGGGAGCTCATGGCACTGATGCGCAATCAGCCCTGATGTCGTTCGGCGGCGTAGAGCGCCGCACCGATAATACCGGCCTGGTTGAGACTGGCAGCGGGAATGAGCGGCGCCCGGGTTTCGATGCGATCGACGAACTTATCCAGTTTGGCTGCGCTGCCGCCGCCCAGAATGAAGAGGTCGGGGGAGAAGAGAAACTCGAGGCGAGCCAGATACTTGTTGAAGCGTTTGCCCCAGCGCCCCCAGGAGAGATCCTCGCGTTTGCGCACTGCGTCCGAGCAGTAGTGCTCGGCGATCATCCCTTCCAGCATCAGATGGCCCAGCTCGGTGTTGGGCAGCAGGTGACCGTTGACGAAGACTGCGGTGCCGATGCCGGTGCCGACTGTGATGAGGATGATAACCCCCTTGCGATCCTTGCCGGCACCAAAGCGCATCTCGGCCATCCCGGCGGCGTCGGCATCGTTGAGCACATAGCAGGGCTTGCCGGTGACATCGGCAAACAGGTGCTCGGCATCGGTCTCAATCCAGCTCTTGTCGATATTGGCTGCGCTCTTGGCAATGCCGTTGTGGATGGTGGCCGGGAAGCCGCAACCCACGGGTCCTTTCCAGTCGAAGTGTTCGACCAGAGCCTTGAGGGTATGGGCAATGGCGGCCGGGGTGGCCGGCTGTGGTGTGGCAATGCGATGGCGCTCGCCAATCAGCTCACCGGTTTCGGTATCGACCAGACAGCCCTTGATCCCCGAGCCTCCAATATCCACTCCCAACATTTGCATCTGTGATGTCCTTTTTGTGTGCCGACCATTGTTGCTCAACCATGGCGTGCTGATCTTTGTGGGTCGGCAGAGCATGAAAAAACTGCTGCAATCCGGCAAGGGGCAGATCACTCAGGCGTGATCCGGCAGACCTTTTTCGATGCAACGGATCAGCAGGCGGGTTTTCTTGTTCGTTTCATCCTGGCGTCTGGCCAGCATTGCCAGCGCCCATTCAATATGTTCTGCCACCATGGGCTCTGCTTCCGGCAGCGCTTGCTGCAGGGCTGCCATCACTTCCGGGTTGGCCGGGCCGTTGCCAAGGGCTACCGCCAGATTGCGGCGCCAGCGTTGATAGCCGATGCGGCGGATTGGGCTCCCCTCGGTATGTTTGAGGAACTCGGCCTCGCTCCAGCGCCACAGCGCCAGCAGGGGCGGGCGATGCAGGCTGGCGCGGGGGCTGAAATCGGGTTCCGGGCTGGCATCTGCGTAGCGATTCCACGGGCAGATGAGCTGGCAGTCGTCGCAGCCGTAGATGCGGTTGCCCATCAGGGGTCTGAACTCTTCCGGAATAGGGCCGTCGTTCTCGATGGTGAGATAGGAGATGCAGCGGCGGCCATCCACCACATAGGGTGCGACAATCGCGCCGGTGGGGCAGATGTTGATGCAGGCGACACACTTGCCGCACTGCTCTTTTTCCACCGGCGCATCGATGGGGAGTGGCAGGCTTACCAGCAGCTCCCCCAAAAAGAAGAAGGAACCGGCGGACTCATTGAGCAGCAGTGAGTGTTTGCCAACCCAGCCGAGGCCAGCCTTGGCGGCCAACGGCCGCTCCAGCACGGGAGCGGAGTCGACAAAGGGGCGCCACTCACCAAGGGGGTCAGACGTGCCTTGAAACAGCTCGGCGCAGCGCGCTTCGATTCGGTCACCCAGCTGTTTGAGGCGATTGCGCAGCACCTTGTGGTAGTCGCGGCCGAGGGCGTAGCGGCTGATATAGCCGAGAGTCGGGTCGCGCAGGGTGGCGGCAAAGCCTGCCTCGAAGGGGAGGTAGTTCATTCGCACCGAGATGACCCGCAAGGTGCCCGGCAGCAGCTCATGGGGGCGGGCGCGCATCATGCCGTGACGCGCCATGTAATCCATGGAGCCGTGATAACCGGCGTCCAGCCAGGCCTGCAATTTCGGCTCTTCGGCCCGCAGATCCGTGTCGGTGATGCCAACTTGGTCAAATCCTAGCTCGCTCGCCCAGAGCTTGATATCTTGAGCCAGTTGGTTGAAATCAGGTGTTGTCATGCTGCATGGCATCCCGGCACTTGAGCACTTGGAGCGAAAGAGAGCAGATCGGGAGCCATCATGGTAGAGGTCATCGGGGACGCTTGGTGCAAAAAAGTGGGAAGCAGTCTATCACAGGGGCTGTGGTCGACTGAACAGATCCGCTCGCGAGAGCGGCGCTGGGCCGAGCATGAGGGGCAACCCCTCTATGCGCTGATGGAGCGGGCAGGGCTGGCGCTGTGCACCTATGCCTGCAGCCACTGGCCCGCGAGCAACTGCTGGTGGATTTTTGTCGGCCCCGGCAACAATGGCGGCGATGGTTATGTGCTGGCCCGCCTTGCCCGTGAACGTGGCCTTGAGCCGGTGGTGATCGCCGCTCGCTCTCCCGACCAGCTGAAAGGGGATGCCAGGATTGCCGCCGATAGCTGGCTGGCGGCCGGTGGTGAGGTCTGGCTGGCAGAGCAGTTCGATCAGGCGTTATTTCCTCCTCCCGATCTGGTGGTCGATGCCCTGCTTGGCACCGGTGTCAGTACACCCCTTGCACCGTTACTGACAAAGATCGTCGCAACAATCAATGAGTTGGCTGCACCTGTGCTGGCGGTCGATCTTCCTTCTGGCCTCAATGGCGATACCGGCCGGATCATGGGGGCTGCCGTGCGGGCGACCCGAACTCTTACTTTTATCGGTATCAAGCAGGGGCTGCTCACCGCTGACGGGGTCGATGTGACCGGTGAGCTCGATTGTGAGCCGCTTGGTGTCGTGCCTGATGAGGAGATTCACCCCGCAGCATGGCGGCTCGATTATCCGGTGCTGCAATCCTTGCTGACCCCGCGTCAGCGCTCCTCGCACAAGGGTTCCCACGGCAAGGTGTTGCTGGTGGGCGGGGAGTGCGGCATGCAGGGGGCCATTGTGCTCACCGGCCGGGCCTGTCTGCGGGCTGGCGCC
Source organism: Aeromonas sp. L_1B5_3 (assembly GCF_963866575.1). Taxonomy (NCBI): domain Bacteria; kingdom Pseudomonadati; phylum Pseudomonadota; class Gammaproteobacteria; order Aeromonadales; family Aeromonadaceae; genus Aeromonas; species Aeromonas sp. L_1B5_3. The sequence continues at coordinate 24,235 of NZ_CAWMDN010000155.1, read as the reverse complement.
GGTCTGGTGCGAATCAGCCAGCACCCTGTGTTGCCGCCGGTCAGCCTCTATCAGCCTGAATTGATGAGCCTGCAGGAAGAAGATGATGGCGGTTGGGCCTCGGTTCGGGTCATTGGCCCCGGGCTGGGTCAGGGAGAGTGGGGCAGACAGCAGTTTGCTCGCCACCTTACCGAACAATTGCCGCTGGTTTTGGACGCCGACGGGTTGAATTGGCTGGCGCAATCTCCCCGCCATCAGGATAATTGGGTGCTCACTCCGCACCCTGGCGAAGCGGCGCGGCTGCTGGGGTGTTCCATTGCCGAGATTGAAGCAGACCGGTTTGCCGCCGTGCGGGCGCTGCAACAGCGTTACGGCGGAGTGGTGCTGCTCAAGGGGGCGGGGACTCTCATCCATGATGGCGAGCGGCTTGCCTTGTGCAATGAAGGCAATCCCGGCATGGCAAGTGGCGGCATGGGCGATCTGTTATCTGGTATAATCGCCGCCCTTTTGGCTCAGGGTTGGTCTGCCACCCTGGCAACCTGGCTGGGGGCCGTGATCCACGGCGAGGCAGCCGATCTGGCTGCTGCTGATGGAGAGCGTGGCATGCTGGCATCAGATCTGCTGCCCTTTATCCGCAAGCTGGTTAATCCCGACACCATAACAAGTTAAAAAAGAAGAACATGGCAAAACAGTTGATGATGACACTGCCGGACGAGGCAGCAACAGTGGCTCTGGGAGGCCGTCTGGCAAAGGCTTGCCAGCAGGCGACGACCGTGTTTTTGCACGGGACGCTCGGGGCTGGCAAAACAACCCTGACCCGTGGCTGGGTGCAGGGGCTTGGCCATCAGGGCAAGGTGAAAAGTCCGACTTATACCCTGGTGGAACCCTACGAGCTGGAGGGGTGGCAGGTTTACCACTTCGATCTCTATCGTCTGGCCGATCCGGAAGAGCTGGAATTCATGGGAATTCGCGACTATTTTGCCGCCAATACCCTCTGTCTGGTGGAGTGGTCGGAGAAGGGGGAAGGCTGGTTGCCGGCGCCTGATCTCGAGATCACCCTCACTTATGTAGGCGAGCAGCGCGAAGCTCTGATTGAAGCTCGTTCTGCTACTGGCGAAGCTATTCTGGAACGGTTGTCATCCACGTGCGTTTGATCCTTGTTATTGCTCTCTCCCTGATGGCGTTACCCTCCTGGGCTAATCAGCTCAAGAGCGTGCGGATTTGGCCATCACCTGATAACACCCGGGTGGTGCTCGACATGAGCAGCGCCCCCGATTTCAACTATTTCACCCTGACTGGCCCCGATCGGCTGGTGATCGACATGAAAGGGGCGAGCAACGCCACCAATCTGGCTAGGGTCGAGAACAGCAGCGAACTGGTGCGTAAAATTCGTGAAAGTTCACCGCTGGAGAAGGGGGGGCTGCGTCTGGTGCTCGACCTCAGTTCCGCCATCAAGCCGGTAGTCTTTCCGCTGGCGCCTGCCGGCCCCTATGGTCACCGTCTGGTGATCGACCTTCCCTATGAAGAGAAGCGCTCGGCTGCCGCGGTGCAGTCCACGCCGGTTGGCGGCAAGGGCAAGGGGGTGGTGATTGCCATCGACCCGGGCCACGGCGGTGAAGACCCGGGTTCCATCGGCCCGCGCCGTACCTATGAGAAGCGGGTGACCCTGGCGGTCTCCCAGAAACTGGCGGCACTGATCGACCGCGAGCCGGGCATGCGCGCCGTGCTGACCCGCCGCAGCGACTACTTCGTTGATCTCAACAAGCGTTCCGAGATCGCGCGCAAGGCCAAGGCCGACCTGCTGGTATCGGTGCACGCGGACAGCTTCCACAACTCCACCCCGCGTGGCGCCTCGGTCTGGGTACTCTCGACCAACCGCGCCAACCGCGAGATGGGCAGCTGGCTGGAGAAGCAGGAGAAGCAGGGTGAGCTGCTGGGTGGTGTCGGCAAGGTGTTGGCCGAATCCGATCCCAACCCCTATCTGGCGCAGACCTTCCTCGACCTCTCGATGGACAAGTCCCGTGCCGAGGGTTATGACGTCAGTCGCCAGATCCTGCGCTCGCTGGGCAAGGTGGCACGGCTGCACAAGAGAGCGCCGGAGCACGCCAGTCTGGCGGTGCTGAAGGCCCCTGACATTCCCTCTGTGCTGGTTGAGACCGGCTTTATCTCCAACCATGCGGAAGAGCAGCTGCTGGCTACTGCCAGCTATCAGGATCAGCTGGCTCGCGCCATTTTCGAGGGTATCCGCAACTACTACCGTGCTCACCCGACCAAGGGGGCCATGCTCACCGGCAAGGGGGTCGCCAGCGCCCCGGCCTCGACCCATAAACAGGTCGCTGCCAGCAAGCCTGCGCCAGCCAGACAGGTTGCGAGCAAGCCGGCGGCAGTTCAGTCCCAGCCGGTAGTGACCAACCGGATGCCGGCGACGGTGCGCGACAGCGGAAGCACTTCTGGCAGCTCCTCCGGTGCCGGGGTGATCAAGCCTTATTCCGAGGCGGCCAAAGAGACCGGCGCTCCGGTCACCAGCGTGCAGGAAAACGAGAAGTCGCAGATGATCCGCCATGTGGTCACGCGCGGTCAGAGCCTCTCGCGCCTGGCCGAGAAGTACGGCGTGAGTCAGGCGAGACTGGCGGAGATCAACAAACTCAAGTCACGGGAAATCCAGATAGGGCAGGTGCTCTATATTCCCAAGCAATAACTGAGCGGGAGCTAGCGATGCCGATCCGTATTTTGCCACCTATTCTGGCCAACCAGATTGCCGCCGGAGAGGTGGTGGAGCGGCCCTCCTCCGTGGTCAAGGAGTTGGTGGAAAACAGTCTGGATGCGGGCGCCGACCGGGTCGAAATCGATATCGACAAGGGCGGTGCCAAGCTGATCCGCATCCGTGACAACGGTTGCGGCGTTGCCAAAGATGAGCTGGTGCTGGCGTTGTCGCGCCACGCCACCTCCAAGGTGGCGACCCTCGATGATCTGGAGGGGATCAACAGCCTGGGCTTTCGTGGCGAAGCGCTCGCCTCCATCAGCTCGGTTTCCCGCCTCACTTTCACCTCCCGCACCGCCGAGCAGGCCGAAGCCTGGCAGGCGCAGGCCGAAGGGCGCGAGATGAGCGTTACCGTCAAGCCTGCGGCCCATCCGGTGGGTACCACGGTGGAGGTGGTGGATCTCTTCTTCAATACCCCGGCGCGGCGCAAGTTCATGCGCAGCGAAAAGACCGAGTTTGCCCATATCGACGAGCTGGTGCGCCGCATCGCGCTCTCCCGCTTCGATGTCACCCTGATCCTGCGACACAACGGCAAGGTGGTGCGCCAGTACAAGGCTGCCAATACGGTGCCGGAGCAGGAGCGGCGTCTTGCTGCCGTCTGCGGTACCCCCTTCATGCACCATGCGCTGGCGGTGGAGAGCGAGCACAGCGACGTGCGTCTGTGGGGCTGGCTGGCGACCCCCGAGGGCGCCAGACCGCAGAACGATCTGCAATACACCTATGTCAATGGCCGGATGATGCGCGACAAGCTCATCAATCACGCCATTCGTCAGGCCTATGACGAGCTGCTGCCCGCCGACCGCTTTGCAGCCTATGTGCTCTATATCGAGCTGGATCCCCGTCAGGTGGACGTCAACGTTCACCCTGCCAAGCACGAGGTGCGCTTCCATCAGGCGCGGCTGATCCACGACTTTATCTTTCAGGTACTCTTTACTGCCTTGCGCCGCGAAGGCCGCGCCGTCAACGAGCAAGAGCCGCCGCTGGCCGAGACGCTGGTCGAGCTGCCGGTCAGCCCACAGATCGAATATCCCGGTCAGGCACCGCGTACCGAGTGGTATGGCGCCGAACACAGCTATCGGGCGCCGGTGCAGGTGCGGGAAGGGGGCTGTGGTGGTGCAGGCCGGGTCAGCAACTATCAACCACCCGAGCCGCCGAGCCGGGAGGCGATGCGTGGCATGGGGGCCCTGCTTACCACGCTGCCCGTTGCCACAACCGTTTCAGCTCCCGAGCCGGGAGTTGCCACTCAGACTGTTTCAAAACAGGGCGGGTGCCGGGCACTGACTCTGGTGGAGCAGGCTTATCTACTGTTCGAGCGGGATGGTCAGCTGGCGCTGCTTTCACTCGTACGCGCCGAGCGTCTGCTGCTGCGCCACTGGCTGCTGGAGACCTGGGGCCAGGGGCTGGCAGCCCAGCCGCTGCTCTTGCCCGTCTCCTTCAAGCTGCCGAAGAACCTGAGTTCGCTGGTAGAAGAGCAGGAGCGGCTGCTGAAACGGATGGGGCTGGAGTTGAAAAGCGGGGGGCGCGACACCATGATCCTGACGCGGGTGCCTGCGCTACTGCGTCAGACCGATCTGGTGCGTCTGCTACCCGAATTGCTGCAAATTATCGAGGGCGGATCTGACAGTGATGCTGGCCAGCAGGCTGAAGTATTATGCCAATGGCTGGTTGAGCAGGGGATAAGCCGCGAAAAAATATACGATTTTTCAACTGCCAGTCGTCTGCTGACGGAACTTGTGGCCGATTTCAGTGACCAACTGGCAGATATTCGCATGGCTCGCCCGCTCTCGCTGGCGGCTGTGCTTGAGGAGTTTGAACATGGCGAGTGACTTGCCGACCGCAATTTTTTTGATGGGGCCGACGGCCTCCGGCAAGACGGATCTCGCCATTGAACTGTGTCAGGTGTTGCCCTGCGACATCATCAGCGTCGATTCGGCGCTGATCTATCGCGGCATGGACATAGGCACCGCCAAGCCGACCGCCGATGAACTGGCTCGGGCCCCACACCGACTGATCGATATTCTCGATCCCGCCATGAGCTATTCGGCAGCCGATTTTTGCAAGGATGCCCTGCGGGAGATGAAAGAGATCGCCGACCGCGGCCGCATTCCGCTGCTGGTGGGCGGTACCATGCTCTATTTCAAGGCGCTGCTGGAAGGGCTCTCTCCGCTCCCTTCTGCCGACCCTGTTATTCGGGCCGGAATAGAAGAGGAGGCTGCCCGTCTTGGCTGGCAGGCGCTGCATGACGAGCTGGCGCGTATCGATCCGGTCGCCGGGGCGCGTATTCATCCCAATGACCCGCAGCGGCTCAGCCGGGCGCTCGAGGTTTACCGCATCAGCGGCAAGACCCTCACCGAGCTGACCCTGGTGCAGGGGGAGGGGCTGCCCTATCGGGTACAGCAGTTTGCCATCGCCCCGAGCGATCGCGCCGTGCTGCATCAGCGGATCGAACAGCGTTTCGACAAGATGCTGCAGGGGGATTTCGAGCAGGAGGTGCGGGCGTTGATGGCTCGTGGTGATCTGACCCCGGATCTCCCCTCCATTCGCTGTGTAGGTTATCGCCAAATGTGGGACTACCTGAACGGCGAGATAGAGTATGATGAGATGCGTTATCGTGGCATTGTTGCCACTCGCCAGTTGGCAAAACGGCAGATGACCTGGTTGCGCGGTTGGGCCGATGTGACCTGGCTGGAATCCGGTGAGTCTGACAACCTCGCCCGCGTGCTTGCTCGCGCTGGTGCGGCTTGACACTCCCTGTATAATCAGGTTGTTATATTGAATATCCGGTGTTTAAAAACAACAAACTATAAGGAAAAGAAAAATGGCTAAGGGGCAATCTCTCCAAGACCCGTTTTTGAATGCGCTGCGCCGTGAGCGGATTCCTGTTTCTATCTATTTGGTGAACGGCATCAAACTGCAAGGTCAAATCGAGTCCTTCGACCAGTTTGTCATTTTGCTGAAGAACACCGTGAGCCAGATGGTCTACAAGCATGCCATCTCTACCGTGGTTCCGGCCCGTGCCGTTAACCATCATCAGCAGGCTGCCGGTGGCGCTGGTGATGAACAGGGTGATGCCGAGGCGTGATATCCCGGGGCGAGTCTACTCGCCAACTCAGATTCATCATGAAACCTGTTAAGGAGCAAGCGCTTGTTTGACCGTTATGAAGCTGGCGAACAGGCCGTTCTGGTGCACGTCAACTTCAGTGATGAGGGTGAGCGGGAGGATCTGGAAGAGCTCAAAATGCTGGTGAGCTCGGCTGGCGTCAATGCACTGGGAGTCATCACGACCAGCCGCAGTGCGCCCAGCGCCAAGTATTTTGTCGGCAGTGGCAAGGCTGAAGAGATTGCGTACCAGGTCCAGATGCTGGATGCCGACGTCGTCATCTTCAACCATGCCCTGACCCCTGCCCAGGAGCGTAACCTGGAGCGTCTGTTCCAGTGCCGGGTAGTGGACAGAACCGGTCTGATCCTCGATATCTTCGCCCAGCGCGCCCGTACCCATGAAGGTAAACTGCAGGTCGAACTGGCCCAGTTGCGTCATCTTTCTACCCGTTTGGTTCGAGGCTGGACCCACCTTGAACGTCAAAAAGGCGGGATCGGCTTGCGCGGCCCGGGTGAAACCCAGCTTGAAACCGACCGACGCCTGTTGCGCGAGCGCATCAAGGCGATTTTGCGCAGGCTCGACAAGGTGGCCAAACAGCGGGAGCAGGGGCGACGAGCCCGCAACCGCAATGAAGTACCGACAGTTTCTCTGGTTGGTTACACAAACGCCGGAAAGTCCACTTTGTTCAACCAACTTACAGCTGCCAGCGTGTATGCTGCCGACCAGTTGTTCGCAACCCTTGATCCAACGCTGCGTAAACTGGTGATCCGGGATGTGGGCGATGTGATTTTGGCCGACACGGTTGGATTTATTCGACACTTGCCCCATGATCTGGTCGCTGCGTTCAAAGCGACCCTGCAGGAGACCCGCGAAGCGGACCTGCTGCTCCATGTGGTGGATTGTGCCGATGAGCAGATGCAGGAGAATATCGACTCCGTGCAACAGGTGCTGGCTGAAATCGAGGCGGATGACAGGCCCCAGCTGATGATCTGCAACAAGATCGACAAGCTGGCCGATCGCCCGGCGGGTCTGGAGCGGGATGATGAAGGTCGTCCGCTGCGGGTCTGGCTGTCTGCCCAGACTGGCGAGGGGTGTGAGTATCTGTTTGCGGCGCTGACCGAATTGCTGGCCGGCTCCATGGTGCACCACACCCTGCAACTGCCGCCTTCTGCTGCGAGATTGCGTAGTGCGCTCTATCAGTTGAAAGGGATTGAGCAGGAAGGCTTTAGCGAGGAGGGGGATTTTGTGCTGGAAGTCCGCCTGCAACTGGCTGACTGGAACCGCCTCGTGAAACAGGAAGGTGAGAGTTTACAACGCTTTATCAGGCATTGAACCGTTGATGAGGATAACCGCCTGGCGGCTTCGTCAACGAGCTGTGACCCGATAGAGATGATATCCATCTGCATGTATTAATGGAGACGCTGATGGCTTGGAATGAGCCTGGTAACAACGGCAAAGACCGTGACCCCTGGGGGAATAACGGCAAGAATCAGGGGCCCCCTGATCTGGACGAGATGCTGCGCAAAATGAGTCGTCGCTTTGGCGGCCTGTTTGGCAGTGGCAAATCTGGCGGCGATGTAGGCCGCTTTGGTATCTCCATCGCGCTGGTTGTCGCCGTGGTGGTATGGGTCGTTAGCGGCTTCTATACCATTCGTGAAGCAGAGCGTGGTGCAGTGCTGCGCTTTGGCAAGTTTTCCCATATCGTCGAGCCGGGCCTGCGCTGGAAGCCGACTTTCATCGATCAGGTGATCCCGGTGGACGTTGAGTCCGTGCGCTCCCTGCCTGCGTCCGGCTTTATGCTGACCCAGGACGAGAACGTGGTACGGGTCGAGATGGACGTGCAGTATCGTGTCGTCAATCCGGAGCAGTACCTGTTCAGCGTGACCAATGCCGACGAGAGTCTGAGTCAGGCCACCGATAGCGCCCTGCGTTACGTGGTTGGCCACACCAAGATGGATGACGTGCTGACCACCGGTCGTGAAAAAGTGCGTCAGGAGACCTGGCAGGTGATCGATGGCATCATCGAGCCTTACCAGATGGGTCTGCAGATCGTCGACGTCAACTTCCTGCCGGCGCGTCCGCCGGAAGAGGTGAAGGATGCGTTCGATGACGCCATCTCCGCTCAGGAAGATGAGCAGCGTTTCATCCGCGAAGCGGAAGCCTATGCCCGTGAAGTTGAGCCCAAAGCCCGTGGTCAGGTGAAGCGTCTGGAGCAGGAAGCCGAAGCGTACAAGTCCCAGATCGTGCTGAAAGCACAGGGTGAAGTGGCCCGTTTCAACGAGTTGCTGCCCCAGTATCAGGCTGCGCCCGAGCTGACTCGCAACCGTATCTACCTGGAAACCATGGAAGAGCTCTATCAGCAGGCAAACAAGGTCATTGTTGATATGCCGGCTGGCAACAACAGCATGATCTATCTGCCGCTCGACAAGCTGACTGGCAAGCCGGCAGCTGCTCAGCAGACTCGTCCTGCGACTGTGCCGGTAGCAGAGCCTGCGCCTGTTTCCAACGAGGGTGCCAACTCCACTCCGATGCCGCTGCGTAGCGGTGACCGCTTCAGCTCAGGGAGAAACTGATAGATGAAAAAGCTAGCTATTGGTGCAATCGCTGTGGCTGCCATGGTCTGCTTCTCTTCTGTCTTTATCGTTGATGAAGGTCAGAAGGGGATCGTGGTGCAGTTTGGCAAGGTGAAGCGGGTTGATTCCGGTGAGCCCCGTCTCTATGAGCCGGGTCTGCACTTCAAGGTGCCGCTCATCGATCAGGTTCGCAAGATGGATGCCCGTATCCAGACCATCGACAGCCAGGCCGACCGTTTCGTCACCTCCGAGAAGAAAGACCTGATCATCGACTCCTACGTGAAGTGGAAGATCGAGGACTTCTCCAAGTACTACCTGGCAACCGGTGGTGGCAACAAACTGCAGGCAGAAGATCTGCTCAAGCGCAAGATCAACAACGGTCTGCGCTCCGAGATCGGTAACCGCACCATCAAGGACATCGTCTCCGGTGAGCGCAGTACCGTGATGGAAGATGCCCTGAAGAAGATGGCGCGCTCCTCCGAGCTCGGCATCAAGGTGGTGGATGTGCGGATCAAGCAGATCAACCTGCCGGTGGAAGTCTCCAACTCCATCTATCAGCGGATGCGTGCCGAGCGTACTGCGGTGGCCCGTGAGCATCGTTCACAGGGTCGCGAGAAGGCCGAAATCCTGCGCGCCGACATTGACCGCAAGGTAACCGTCATGCTGGCGGATGCCGAGAGTAACGCGCGTCAGTTGCGCGGTGAAGGTGATGCAGAAGCGGCCAAGATCTATGCCGAAAGCTACAAGAAAGACCCCGAGTTTTTCAGCTTCGTGCGCAGCATGGAGGCCTATCGCAAGAGCTTCACCGGCGGTAACGAGCTGATGGTGCTCAAGCCGGACAGCGAGTTCTTCCGCTATCTCAAGTCTCCTCACGGCACCAAGCAGTAATCGCCGGAGTTGTCTTGCCAGGGGCCTGCATTGTCAGGCCCTTTTATTTGTCTGCCAAACCACCAGAGAAGGTGGTTTTTGACGGGAGAAGGGCACAATGATGACATCCATACTGACAGGTATTGGCCTGTTGCTGCTGTTTGAAGGGCTCGGGCCATTGCTGATGCCAAAAGGGTGGCAGCAGATGTTGCGGCTGCTAAGCGATCAGCCAGCGGAGCAGCTGCGCCGTATCGGCGGTTCGCTGGTGGTGGCGGGTGCCGTGATCCTCTGGATGGTGAGCCGATGGTAGCAAACGCATAAACAACAAGAGGCCCATGGGGCCTCTTGTTGTTTATGAAAACAGTGACGGGATCAGGCGCTGCGCTGTACGGCCATGTGGGCCAGAGTTTCCAGTGCTTGCTTGTGCTGGGAGTCCGGCAGAATGGCGAGGGCGGCAATCGCCTTGTCAGCCTCTTCCCGAGCCCGCATGCGGGAGTACTCCAGCGCGCCGGTACGATCGAGAATGGCCAGGATCTGGTCGAGGTGTTCCATGCCGTTGCGGTGCTCGATGGCATCGCGCACCAGCTGACGCTCCTCGGGCGAACCCACTTCCATGGCTCGCAGCAGCGGCAGGGTCGGTTTGCCTTCAGCCAGATCGTCACCGACGTTCTTGCCCATCTCTTCGCTTTGAGAGCAGTAGTCCATCACGTCGTCGATGATCTGGAAGGCGGTGCCCAGATACTTGCCGTAATCCGTCATCGCCTGCTCGACGGGCTCGGGCTGATGGGTCAGCACGGCCGCGAGGCGTGTCGCGGCTTCAAACAGCTTGGCGGTCTTGCAGTAGATGACCGTCATATAGCTCTGTTCGGTGGTATCCGGGTCGTTGCAGTTCATCAGCTGCAGCACTTCCCCTTCGGCGATGGTGTTGGTGGCATCGGAGAGGATCTCCATCACCCGCAGGTTGGAGAGCTCGGCCATCATCTGGAAGGAGCGGCTGTAGAGGTAGTCACCCACCAGAACGCTTGCCGCATTGCCAAACAGGGCGTTGGCCGTTTCGCGGCCACGGCGCAGGTCGGATTCATCGACCACGTCGTCATGCAGCAGGGTAGAGGTGTGGATAAATTCAATAATGGCGGCCAGTTTCAGGTGATCCTCACCTTCGTAGCCCAAGGCGCGAGCTGCCATCACAGTCAGCATGGGGCGCATCCGCTTGCCGCCAGCACTGACAATATAGAAACCCAGCTGATTGATCAGACTAACGTCGGACTGGAGTCGGGCCAGGATCAGTTCATTGACCGCCGTCATGTCGGCGGCACAGAGCGCACGGATAGTCTGTTGGTCCATAAGTCTCGTAACGTGACAGCAGCAATAACTGCGATTTTTAGTAATGCTGGGGATTCTACACGATTTCACAATGGGTTACAGTTAAGCGTTTATCCACGGCGGCAGATATGCGCACAAAATAAACTTTTTGCGAAAATGGCCTTGCCTGAGCAGATCGATTTGCGTAGAATGCCCGCCCATTGTTATAGGTTTTTGTGCATGTCTGCCTTGAGCAAAAGACATGCCTTTACGGAGTTAATCAAATGTACGCGGTATTCCAAAGCGGCGGAAAACAACACCGTGTGGCCGAAGGTCAAATCGTTCGTCTGGAAAAGCTGAACGTTGAGACTGGCGCTACCATCGACTTCAACGAAGTTCTGATGGTTGCTGCAGGCGACACTTTTAAAGTAGGTGCTCCTTTCGTTGAAGGTGGCAAGGTTGTAGCTGAAGTTGTGGCTCACGGCCGTGGCGAGAAAGTGACTATCGTCAAGTTCCGTCGTCGTAAGCACCACCGTAAGCAAGCGGGCCACCGTCAGTGGTTCACTGAAGTCAAAATCACTGGCATCAGCGCTTAATTAGAGGAGTCCGATAGATGGCACACAAAAAAGCTGGCGGTTCATCCCGCAACGGTCGCGATTCTGAAGCTAAACGCCTGGGCGTGAAGCGGTTCGGCGGCGAAACAGTTCTGGCTGGCAGCATCATCGTTCGTCAGCGCGGCACCAAGTTCCACGCTGGTGAGAACGTTGGTCTGGGCAAGGACCACACCCTGTTCGCTACCGCGAACGGCAAGGTGCAGTTCGAAGTTAAAGGTCCGCTGAACCGTAAGTACGTTAGCATCGTTGCTGAGTAATTACGGACCGCAAGGATCCGAAGCCCCGCCAACAGGCGGGGCTTTTGTTTTTCCGAAATGATGACGAAAAAACGGAACGTAGATGACCCGGGCGCAGAGATGGCTCGGTGAGGCAAGATGCGTATCGCCCGCAGGGGTCTGTACCACTATAATTGCGTATCGGTTTTTCGAATTAAGGTGACGGTTACCTATGAAGTTTGTTGATGAAGTCCAGATTCGAGTCGATGCCGGTGACGGTGGTAACGGTTGTGTAAGCTTTCGCCGTGAAAAATATATTCCCAACGGTGGTCCGGATGGTGGCGATGGTGGTGACGGTGGCGACGTGTATCTGGTCGCCGACGAGAACCTCAACACCCTGATCGACTACCGTTTTGAGCGCTTCCATGCCGCCGAACGTGGCGAGAATGGTCAGAGCGCCAACTGTACCGGTCGCCGCGGCAAGGACAAGATCCTGCGTGTGCCGGTCGGTACCCGTGCGACCGACGAAGATACCGGCGAGCTGCTGGGTGACCTGACTCACCACGAGCAGAAGCTGCTGGTCGCCAAGGGCGGCTTCCACGGCCTTGGCAACACCCGCTTCAAGAGCTCGGTCAACCGGGCGCCGCGCCAGAAGAGCAACGGTACTCCGGGTGAAGTGCGCACCCTGAAGCTGGAGCTGCTGCTGCTGGCTGACGTCGGTATGCTGGGTCTGCCGAATGCCGGCAAGTCCACCTTTATCCGCGCCGTATCAGCCGCTCGTCCGAAAGTGGCTGACTATCCCTTTACTACCCTGGTGCCGAACCTGGGCGTAGTACGTGGCGAGAACTCACGCTCCTTCGTGATCGCCGATATCCCGGGTCTGATCGAGGGTGCAGCCGAAGGCGCTGGCCTCGGGATCCGCTTCCTGAAACACCTCGAGCGCTGTCGCGTATTGATCCATCTGGTGGATATCTGCCCGGTTGATGGTTCCGATCCGGCCGAAAATGCCGTGACCATCGTGCGTGAGCTGGAGAAGTACAGCCCCGAGCTGGCGGGCAAGCCGCGCTGGCTGGTGTTCAACAAGATGGACCTGATCCTGGAAGAAGAGGCTCAGGAAGTGATGGATCGCGTGAAAGCCGCCCTCAACCACGAAGGGCCGGTCTACGCCATCACTGCCATCAGCAAGGAAGGGACCAAGAAGGTCTGCTACGACATTCTGGATCTGCTGGATACCATGCCCCGTCAACTGGAGCAGGATGCCAAAGAGGCGATCGAGAAAGTGGAGTTCAAGTGGGATGACTACCACAAAAACCAGCTGGCCAAGGCCGAAGCGGAAGCGCTGGCCGCCTCCATGGCCTTCGACGAGAGTCTCGATGATGATGACTGGGATGACGAAGATGATGATGGCGTGGAAGTGATCTACGTCCGCGATTGATTTCGCTGTTCTTTGCCAAAAACCGGAGCCTGCAGAGGCTCCGGTTTTTTTATGGCTGGCGCCTGGTCTCTATACCTGATTAGCTTGGGGCAGGCAGAGTGTTTAGTGAATTAATATTCCGCTAACTGCCTGTTTACCCGTTCACACTGGTTTTATTTGGGTATTTATTCGTTAATTAATCTGAAATTGCTTTTTTAATCCATTCTATTGGGATATTCTTGCGCCCCGTTTGGCTGGGTGTGCATGAATATGCGTATTATCCGGCATAAGTTTTAGCTATGTCAGGGCAGTAGATTATGTTGGAAAAGAGTCTGGAAGCGCCTGCGGTCAATACCCGCCGCAATCTGTTGATGTTCTTGATCCCTTCGTTGATCGGGATCCTGTTGTTCATGACTCCGGTACTCTATGACGGAAATGTCACCATTCCGGTAGCCGTGCTGGCCAAGCTGGTTCAGCGGGTGTTTGCCGACTATCTGGTTGCCATGGTCAGCGCGGTGATCACCACCACCATGCTGATGACCGTCGTCGCCTGGTTGTTCAAACCGGCGATCCTGGTGCGCCGTCCTTTCCTCAACAGCTTGTTCAACGTCTCCCCCTTCTGGGCCTGTGTGCGGGTGCTGGGCGGGATCTTCGTACTGCTGACCTTCTTCCAGACCGGGCCTGAAGTGCTGCACTCCGGCGCAACCGGCGGGTTGGTGCTCAACGATCTGCTGCCAGTGCTGTTTTCCGTCTTTATCTTCGCTGGCCTGCTGTTGCCACTGCTGCTCGACTTCGGGCTGCTGGAGTTCGTCGGCACCATGATGACCCGCATCATGCGCCCGGTGTTCCGTCTGCCGGGTCGCTCCGCAGTGGACTGCTTTGCCTCCTGGTTGGGGGACGGTAGCGTCGGCATTCTGCTCACCAGCAAGCAGTACGAAGGGAAGTTTTATACCCAGCGGGAAGCCGCCGTCATTGGCACCACCTTCTCTGCTGTCTCCATCACCTTCTGTCTGGTGGTGATCTCGCAGGTGAAGCTGGAGCACATGTTTGTTCCCTTCTATCTGACCGTCTGCCTGGCCGGTGTGGTTGCGGCCATCGTGGTACCACGCCTGCCACCGCTCTGCTGGAAGAAGGATATCTATATCGATGGCACCCCCTTGTGCCGCAAGCAGGAGTCGGTACCGCATCAGCACAGTGTGCTGAGCTATGGTCTCGAGCGTGCATTGACCAAGGCGGAGAAGATGACCGATCTCGGCGCTGTGTTACGGGAAGGGGTGAAGAACGCGCTGGACATGGTGTTTGGTGTGCTGCCAGTGGTGATGGCGATCGGTACTTGTGCTCTGATGCTGGCTGAACATACCCCCGTCTTCAACTGGCTGGGTGCACCGTTCGTTCCCTTGCTCGAACTGCTGCAGCTGCCGGAGGCAGAAGCGGCTGCCAAGACCATCATGGTCGGGTTTGCCGACATGTTTATCCCGGCTGTGCTGGCGTCCAGCATCGAGAGCGAGATGACCCGCTTCGTCATCGCGGCCATGTCGGTGACCCAGCTTATCTATATGTCTGAAGTGGGGGCGCTGCTGCTGGGCAGCAAGATCCCGGTCAAGTTGTGGGAGCTCTTTATTATCTTCCTGATGCGTACCCTGGTGACCCTGCCGGTGATTGCCGGTATGGCCCACCTGTTGTTCTGATACAGACTGCCATAGCCTTAAGGCCACTCCCTATGGGGTGGCCTTTTGCTATCTGGCGTTTGCCGTGGCAGAAAGTGTTCCGTTCGAACATCTCATGGTAGAGTGCCCCTCTGTTAGCAAATTGTGATGCAACGGAGTGTATTTATGTCTGCCATCCCCTATTCCCTTCTCGATCTGGTGCCGGTTGCCGAGGGTTCCCATCCTGCCGAATCGTTCCGCCATTCGCGCGATCTGGCACAACATGCCGAGCGTTGGGGCTACCACCGCTACTGGCTGGCCGAACACCACAACATGCCGGGTATTGCCAGTGCCGCGACATCGGTGTTGATCGGCCATCTTGCCGGGGCAACCAGCACCCTGCGGATCGGGGCGGGTGGCATCATGCTGCCGAACCACTCGCCGCTGGTCATTGCCGAACAGTTTGGCACCCTGGCCTCGCTCTACCCCGACCGCATCGATTTGGGCCTTGGCCGGGCGCCCGGGACCGATCAGCGCACCATGCGGGCTCTCAGACGCCAACGCAGCGGTGAGGTGGATGACTTCCCGGCCGATGTCCGCGAGCTGATGAGCTATTTTGGCGACGAGATAGGCGCGGTACAGGCAGTACCCGGGCAGGGGCTGCATCTGCCAGTCTGGCTGCTGGGCTCCAGCCTCTACAGTGCCCAACTGGCTGCGGTGATGGGCTTGCCGTTTGGTTTTGCCTCCCATTTCGCGCCAGCCATGTTGCTGCAAGCACTTGAGATCTATCGCAGCCAGTATAGCCCTTCTGCTCGCTGGCCCAAGCCCCATGCTGTGGTCTGTATCAATATGATCGCTGCCGACAGCGAACGGGAGGCGCGCTTCCAGTTCACTACGTTGCAGCAGCAGTTCCTGCGCCTCCATCGCGGTGATGCGGGCAAGCTGCCAGCACCGGTTGCCGAGTTGGGCGAGCAATGGTCGCCACGCGAGTTGATGGCGATGGAGCAGACCCTTGCCCGCTCTCTGGTGGGCGATCCGGAGCAGATCCGCCATGGCCTCAAGGCGCTGCTGGCGGAAACCCAGGCCGATGAGCTGATGTTCAACGGCCCCATCGTCGATCATCAGGCTCGCTTGCGCTCTTTCGAGATCGCAGCCGGGTTGATGCGAGATCTATAAGCTCGCCTCCCCGCATATAAAGGCGCTATCTTGCAGAGAGAGTCTGGTGTCGCCCTGCTGTCAGGTTCTCGCAACGGGGCGGTTGGGGAACTGGATCCCGGATATCGAGCCTTTATCTAATGCACTGAATTAAAAGGAAAGTCAGGTTGGTGTCAGGCTGCTGTCGTGTCGCGTGCCACCCTCCGGCCCCTATGCTGGCTCCGTCAAGCAACCACAAGGAGTTCGAGATGATCGTCAGGAAGTTGAGATTGCAGCGGGGCTGGTCACAGGAGCAGTTGGCCGCCTTTACCGGCCTGAGCGTTCGCACCATTCAGCGGATCGAGCAGGGTCAGCAACCCGGACTGGAATCCCTCAAGGCCCTGGCCGCCGTCTTTGAGCTCGATGTGGCGCAACTGGACGGCACACGGCAACAGGAGCATGAGATGAGAGGGAGTGACACGATGGAACAGGATGGATTGCAGGTATCGGCTGAAGAGCGAGCTGCCATGAAGTATGTGGAGGGGCTCAAGGGCTTCTATCACCATGTCGCCAGCTATCTGCTGGTGATTGGCGGGTTGTTTGCCATCAACTACCTGAGCAACCCGGGTTATATCTGGGCCTGGTGGCCGGCGCTGGGGTGGGGATTGGGGTTGGCGTCCCATGCCATTCGGATATTCGAGCCTTTCAAACTGTTTGGCCCCGAGTGGGAGCGACGCCAGATCGAGAAACGGTTGGGGCGCAAGTTGTAACAAGAGCTGTTGTGGAAAAAGAGAGCCCGGCAAGTTGCCGGGCTCTCTTTTTGGTTCAGGTCTTTGCAATCACTGCCCTAGCTGGCGTGAGTGGGGCAGGGGGTGGCAAAGAGGGCATCATCCTCATAACGCCACAGAGTGAGGCTGTTGCCCCAGACACAGCCGGTATCGAGCGCTTTGATGTCACTCTTGCCGGTGTTGCCCATCAGGGCCGCCCAGTGGCCGAACACCAGAATGGGGTCATCCACGTGATGCTCGCGCTGCTCGAACCAGGGGCGCAGGCCTGGGGTCGACTCCTTGGGGCCCTTCTTGCATTTGAAGTCGAGCCGACCATCGAAGTAGCAGAAGCGCATCCGGGTGAAGGTGTTGATGATGTAGCGGTAGCGGTCGATCCCGACCAGATCATCTTTCCAGCCATCCGGCTGATCGCCATACATGTTGTGCAGCAACCACAGGTACTGATCGCCACGCAGCAGGCTCTCTACCTCGCGGGCGCAGTTGCGGGCGGTGCGGGCATCCCACGCCGGAGAGATACCGGCATGCACCATCATGATGGGCAGGTCGGGGTGTTCGGCCAGCAGCGGGCGGTGGCGCAGCCACTCCAGCAGTTCGTCCCGATCCGGCGCATCCATCAGGCTCTGCAGCTTGTCTTTCTTCTTGAGCGGTGCAACGCCATTGGCCACCGCCAACAGGTGCAGGTCGTGGTTACCGAGCACGGTAATGGCACGGTTGCCCAGATCCTTGACGAATCGCAATGTGTTGAGCGAGTCCGGGCCGCGGGCGACCAGATCGCCGCACAGCCAGAGCACGTCATTTTCGGGATCGAACTTGGCAAGATCCAGCAGACGGCGCAAGTCGTCGTAACAGCCCTGGATGTCACCGACAAAACAGTTCGCCATGAAACCTCAGTTGATAATGTTGGGGATGGCCAGCGTGAAGGGGGCGACGGGCGCCTCAAACTGCTGGCCAGAGCCATCTTGCAGGGTGTAACTCCCCTCCATCACTCCGAGCGGTGTCGCCAGCGGCACGCCGCTCTGGTAGCGGTAGGTCTCTCCCTCGGCAATAAGGGGTTGCTCCCCGACCACGCCGGGGCCCGAGACTTCCTGCATCTTGCCATTGGCATCGGTGATGAGCCAGCGCCGATGCAGCAGCTGCACCGAGCCGGGCCCCAGATTCTCAATCTCGATCAGATAGTGAAACTGGTAGGGGTCTTTGCTATCCGCCACATACGAGGGGTATGGGCGGACAACGATGTGCGGGAGCGACACAGGATCAGGCCTTTGGCTGATCCGCCAGCCAGTTGGCGATCATGACAAATTGCTCGAGGGAGAGGTTCTCCGGACGCAGGTTGCCATCGATACCAAGCTCGGTCAGCTGGGCGTCGGTGATGAAGTTGGAGAAACTGTTGCGAATGGTCTTGCGGCGCTGGCCGAAGCCCTCGGTGCAGACGCGATTCAGACAACGGATGTCTTTGGCGACGATGGTCGGGTTCTTGTGCGGCACCAGACGAACCACGGCAGAGTCCACCTTCGGCGCCGGTTTGAAGGCGCCCGGGCCCACTTCCAGTACCGGGATCACCTGGCAGTAGTACTGGGTCATCACGCTCAGACGACCATAGGCTTTGCTGCCAGGGCCGGCGGCCAGACGCAGGACCACTTCCTTTTGCAGCATGAAGTGCATGTCTTCGACCCGATCGGCGAACTCGCACAGGTGGAAGATGAGCGGGGTGGAGATGTTGTAGGGCAGGTTGCCGAAGATACGCAGCGGCCCCTTGCCTTCACCCATCAGGGTGCTGAAGTCGAAGCGCATGGCATCGGCTTCGATGACGGTGAGCTTCTCCTTCAGGGTCGGGTGCTCGCGCAGGCGCGCCGCCAGATCCCGGTCCAGCTCGACCACGGTCATCTTGTCCATCTGGGCGGCAACCGGCTCGGTCAGCGCGGCCAGACCCGGGCCGATCTCCACCAGGTTTTGGCCTGGCTGCGGATTGATGGCGGCCACGATCTGGTCGATCACGTAGCGATCGTGCAAGAAGTTCTGACCGAAACGCTTACGGGCCGTGTGGCCCATGTGCACCTTACTGCTCATATCTTTTTTTCTCTACCATCTTGATGGCGTGGTTAATCGCGGTGACAAGGCTGCCCGAATCGGCCAGGCCCTTGCCTGCCAGATCCAGCGCGGTGCCGTGATCCACCGAAGTGCGGATGAAGGGAAGCCCCAGAGTGATATTGACCGAACTGCCAAAGCCCTTGTATTTGAGCACGGGCAGCCCCTGGTCGTGGTACATGGCGAGTACCGCATCCGCATCCTTGAGGTATTTCTCCTGGAACAGGGTGTCGGCCGGCAACGGGCCGACCAGATCGATCCCCTCCTGGCGCAGAGTCGCCAGAGCAGGTTCGATCACGTCAATCTCTTCACGTCCGAGGTGGCCGCCTTCCCCGGCATGGGGATTGAGGCCGCAGACGTAAATTCGGGGGTTGGCGATGCCAAACTTGGTGGCGAGATCCGAATTGAGGATGCGGATCACCTTGCCGAGGCGATCTTCCGTGATAGCCATCGCCACATAGGCAAGGGGGATATGGGTGGTCGCCAGCGCAACCCGCAGTCCCTCGGTTGCCAGCATCATCACCACATCGGCGGTGCCCGACTGCTGGGCGAAGAACTCGGTATGACCGCTAAACGAGACACCGGCCTGATTGATGATCCCCTTGTGTACCGGCCCGGTCACCACGGCGGCAAATTCGCCGCTCATGTTGCCATCGCAGGCGCGCTGCAAGGTTGCCAGCACATAGGCGCCGTTGCCTTCGTTCAGCTCGCCCGGTACCACAGAGGTACCGAGAGAGACAGAGCATACCGTCAGGGTGCCGGCTCGCTGCGGTTGAGCAGGTTGACTGGCATCATAGGGCTCAAGCTCGATGGGCAGCCCCAGCAGGGCCGCCCGCTCGCGCAGCAATACCGGATCGGCAATGACCACCAACTGGTGCGGCCAATCCTGCTGGGCAATCTGCAGCACCAGATCGGGCCCAATCCCGGCCGGTTCGCCCGGGGTGACGGCAAGACGACGGCAGTTCATCAGCTACCGGCGCCTTCGATACGGATGTAGGCCTCGTCACGCAGCTCGTCCAGCCACGCCTGGGACTCTTCCACGAAGCGACGGTTGTAGATGAGCTGGTAGGCACGCTGCTCCTGTGCCTTGTCGGTGGCGTCCTGGCTACGGCGATCTTCCACCTGCACGATGTGCCAGCCATGGCTGGTACGGAACGGGGCACTGATTTGGCCCGGCTGCAGGCGGTTGACCATGTCGCGGAACTCGGGCACATAGACGTTGGGATCAGACCAGCCCAGTTCGCCACCCTGTACTGCAGAGCCCGGATCTTCGGAGTACTTCTCAGCCATGCTGGCGAAGCTTGCCTTGCCGCTCTTGATGTCGTGCAGAATGCCGTCCAGCATCCCCTTGGCCTTCTCTTCGCTCAGGATGATGGAGGGCTTGATCAGGATGTGGCGAGCCTTCACCTCGGTCAGCATCACCTGCTGCTGCCCCTTGGTATCGAACACCTTGATGATGTGCAGACCGGCACCGGAGCGCAGCGGGCCGACGATGTCGCCCTTCTTGGCACCCTGTACCGCTTCCGCCATCAGGGTCGGCATCTCTTGCGGGCTCATCCAGCCCCAGTCACCACCTTCCAGCGCCTTGGGCCCATTACTCTCGGCAATGGCCAGTTTGCGGAAGTCGGCACCCTGCTTGAGGGCAGTCAGGATACGCTCGATCTTGCTCTTGGCTGCATCCAGCTGGGCAGCGGTGGGGTTATCCGGCAGGGAGATCTGGATATGGCCGACGTGGTATTCGTTCTGTTGCTGACCCTGTTTTTTCAGGATCTCGACTACCTGCTTCACCTCCTGCTCGGAGATGTTGATGCGACGGCGTACCTGATTGCGGCGTACCTCGTTCATCAGGATCTCGCGGCGCACCTCTTCCCGATACTGGGCATAGCTCATCCCTTCACGGGCGAGCTGGGCACGCAGCTGATCCATGGTCATCTTGTTATCGGCGGCGATCCCCTGGATAGCTTGCTCCAGCTGGGTATCGCTGATCTTGAGGCCCTGGCGATCAGCCAGTTGCAGCTGCAGACTCTCCTGGATCAGGCGATCCAGTGCCTGCTTGCGCAGGGTGGCGTCATCGGGCAGGGACTGGCCGCTCTCTTGGGCGGAGAGCTTTACCTTGTTGACCAGTGCATCCTGTTGACTGGCAAGCACCACGTCCTTGTTGACCACGGCCAGCACCTTGTCCATCAGCTCGGGGGCCGCCAGTGCCGCCTGACTCATGGCGCCAAACATACCCGCGGTCAGCAGGGCAATCAGGGTCTTTTTCATATCCATCTCTCAAGGCTGGACCAGCATCATTGCTGGTCTTTCAGATTAAACGGGCGAACATAGGGCAACAGCTCGGTATCCAGCGTGACGCTGCGGCCACCGGTACCGACACTGCCAAGTCCCTTCATCTCGAATTGAAGACCGATCGATTTCTCGGAGGTGGGCTTCAGAGTGATGTTGTCTGGCTGGTTGTGCCACTCCAGACTCAGGTTGATGCTCCAGCAGCAGGAGTCATATTTGACGCCTATTTTGCGGTCAATATTGACGTTTTGCTGGATGTCACGGTAGTAGCCACCATACATCTGCCACTGATCGGCGATCGGCGCCATCATAACCAAACCTGCCTGGCTCAAGTCTTCGGCCACAGCACTGTTGTAGTAGCTCTTGTTGCCATCCTTGATAAAGCGGTAGTTGACCTGGCTGATGAACTTCTCGTTGCGGTATTCCACCGCGCCATTTGCCGCACTGAACTGACTTTTCTCTGTATCGTATTGAGTGCCAGCGTGAGCAAACCACTGCTCCGTGACCCGGGCATCCCCCTCAAAGGAGAGCAGGGAGCGAGAGTTGGTGCTCTCGGGATCCGAAGGATAGAGGCGAACCTTGGGCGGCGTAATCTCGAATGCCTGGGCTACTGCCAAACGCAGCCGCTCGTCACCTACGTTGTCATAGATCCGGCTGGTGAGACCGGCAGTGACCCGGTTGGCGTCGCTGATGCGGTCGAGACCGGCATAGCGACGATCGCTGAACAGGCTGTAGTAATCCTGACGGGTGGTGGTGGAGTCGTAGATCCCGATATCGTCCTGATCCCGATAGGGAACATAGAGATACTGGAACTCGGGTTCCAGAGTCTGGGTGCCCTTGCCATCATACCAGTCAACCGGGCGATCGAAGTTGAGCCCCCCCTTGAGCCGGAAGGAGGGGAGGGTGCGATTGACGGTGCCATCCTTCAGGGTGAGCTGGCCAGTGCTGGAGTCGGTAAAACGCGAGCGATCCGTGTAGACCAAATCCTTGGGTACCTCCTGGTTGTAGGAGGTAAACATCAGCTTGTACTGGCTGGTGAGGTAGTAGCCAGGGGCATCGATGAGAGGCACGGTCAGGGTCGGAGCCAGGTGCAGGCGGGTGGTGGTGTAACGCTCACCGGCCTGCTGGGCACTGGCGCTGCCGCTGTCATAACCAAATTTGGTCAATTCGCTGTTCCAGGCCAGATCGAACCACTTGCCCTGCTGGTAGTAGTTGTAGTCGATACGCGGCAGCATCTCGTGGGGCAGTAGCGCGTAAGGGCTCAGGATCTGATAGCGGCGCACTTCTGAGGTGAGGTTCCAGTTCTGCTGGTAATATCCGGCAGTAAAGGATTGCTGCAACTGACTGTCGACTTGGGTACCTACCGGCGGACTGAAGTCGTTGAAGTAGTTGTAATCCTTGTCGCGCACCTGGGTGTAATCGACACCAAAGCGCAGGGAACCATCCATCAGGCTTGAGCCGTGACGCACGTTCATCAGATAGCGGTGGCCATCAGACAGGTAAGGGGTACCGGTCGACGGGTTGATGAAGCTGGGGTTGCCGGCATCATACTGCTTGTCGTCCGCCAGGTTTTCAAAGTAGAGGATGCCTGCGTGGGCGGGGTCCGGCATATAGCGGAACTCCACCTGCTCCATCAGGCCGCGTTTGTCCATAAAACGGGAGGTGATGGTGGCATCGTAGTTGGGGGCTATGTTCCAGTAGAAGGGCTGGGTGATATCCATGCCGTTGCTGGAACTCTGGGTATAACCGGGGTAGAGCAAGCCTGTCTTCCGCTCATCCTTGATGGGGAAGTTGATATAGGGGAAGTAGAACACCGGATAGTCGTAGAGCCAGAGGCTGGCGTTCCACGCTTCGCCGAACACCTCTTTCTGGTCGATGTCGATGCTGCCCGCTTTGAGGGTCCACACCTCCTGACCCGGGGGGCAGGTGGTGTACTGGGCCCCCTCCATGGTGATGTTCTGGTTGTTGTTGGTCATGGTGACCCGCTTGGCAAAGCCGCGCACCGGTGAGCCATGAACCTGATATTTGCCCTCTTCCAGTTCGGAGTTCTTGGTATCCAGGTTGGATTTGAGGGTCTTGTCGCTGGTGACGGTCACCTGACCGTCGTTGTAATAGATGTTGCCGATGGCGATGACATCCCGGCTCTTCTGGTCGAGCTGGGCATAGTCGGAGTCGAACTTGCGAACCCCCTGACGAACCTTGACATCCCCTTCATAGACGGCGGTGCCGCCCTGCTTGGCTTCGAGGCGGTCAGCATCCACCTCCACCGGCAGCGCATTGGCCTCCTCGGCAGAGGCTGGTTTTTCGACCTTGGGGACATAGTCGTAACAGAGGCTGTCGAGGATCCCTGTGGCTGGCGGCGTCTCAAAAGGGGCAGCCTGAACCATCATGGATGTCAGGGCCGGTGCCAGGCTGATAGTCAGGGCGATGGGATAACGGTATCCCAGTGTCCATTTTGTCATGTGAAAGACTCGTGCAATCCGTGATAGATACGGTTGATCCAAGGCATGCATTTTACGACAGGTTTCATCGAGTTGACATTGCATGTCATTGCTTTATGTTAGCCGGCAATGATAAAGCATTATTGCGGCCAGGGCTAACAGCCAAGTGCTGCTTTCCACCTTGGTCCCCGACTTATGCACGATCGCGATTCCCTGCTATTGCAGTGGGCACGCCAGATTTCAGGCGATGCCACCCTTCAGTTGACCCTCATTTCCGGTGATGCCAGTTTCCGCCGCTACTACCGTGGCGCAGGGCTGGTATGGGTGGATGCCAATCCGAAAACCGAAAAAAATCATGAGTTTGTTCGTAATGCAGCTGCCTTGCGTGCACGTCAGCTTTTGGCGCCAGAGGTCAAGGCCGTTGACTATGAACAAGGTTTGCTGGCGGTCAGCGACCTGGGCGATACCCAGCTGATCAGCTGCTTGAATGAGCAAAATGTGCTGGCCTGGTATACCAAGGCGATCGATCTGTTGCCGACACTGGGGTCGGTGGATCTGGCGCTTGAGCCCTTCGATGCCGCCTTTATGGCGCGGGAGAACAGCATTTTCCCCGAGTGGCTGCTTGGCCATCATCTGCAACTGACCCTGAGCGATGAAGAGCAACAATTGCTTGATGAGACCTTGGCCTGTCTCACCGCCTGTAATCTGTCTCAGCCACAAGGGGTTATGCACCGTGACTTCCACAGTCGCAACCTGATGGTGTGCGGCGGAGACACTCCTGATACCAGCGAACTCGCCATCATCGATTTTCAGGATATGGTCATCGGGCCGCTCACCTATGACCTCGTTTCTCTGCTGAAAGATTGCTATGTGCGCTGGCCGGACGCGGTGATCGAGCAGGGGATGCAACACGGTTTTGCCACTCTGCAGCAGGCGGGACTGCTTGGCGAGCGCGACTACGCCAGTTTCCGCCGCGATGCCGACCTGACCGGCATGCAGCGCCATCTGAAAGCGGCGGGAATCTTCACCC